>JBAVPI010000056.1:0-3551 GCA_049692915.1 Pyrinomonadaceae bacterium | reverse complement strand
CGACAGGCGCGTGCTCGCCGGTTTCGGCGGCGTCTCGGAGTACGGCATCACGGTGCGTTGGGACAAAAATTTCCTGACGATGATTCACCTCGCGCTCGCGCGCCGCGCACGCTTTCGTTTTTACGGCGGCATCCGTTTCGGCGGCACGCTGACGATTGAGGACGCTTGGGAGTTGGGCTTCGACCACATCGCGATTGCTTCGGGCGCGGGCCGCCCGACCATCGTCGGGATGAAGAACAACCTGCTCAGGGGCGTGCGCAAGGCGTCCGACTTTTTGATGGCGCTGCAACTGACCGGCGCGTTCAAGCCGGACGCGCTCGCGAACCTTCAGGTGCGTTTGCCCGCCATCGTCATCGGCGGCGGGCTGACCGCCATTGACACCGCGACCGAGTTGTTCGCCTATTACCCGGTGCAGTGCGAGAAGATGCTCGCGCGACATGAAAAGCTCGTCGCGGAGTTCGGCGAGGAAGAAATCTTCAAGCGTTTCGACGCGGAAGAGCGCGCGACTTACGACGAATTTCTCGCGCACGGGCGGGCCATCCGCGACGAACGCGCGCGCGCCGCATCGTCGCATGAGGCGGCCAACTTCGTGCCGCTCGTGCGCGAGTGGGGCGGCGTCTCAATCGTCTATCGCAAGCGCATGATTGATTCGCCCGCTTACCGTCTCAATCACGAGGAGGTCGCGAAGGCGCTCGAAGAGGGCATCAACTTTATCGAGAACATGACGCCCACCGAGGCCGTGCCCGACGCGGAGACGGGCGCGGTCAGCGCCGTCGTCTTCGAGCGACTGCGACACGATGCCGACACAGGCAAGTGGCTCTCTTCCGGCGAACTGGTCAGACTTCCGGCGCGCACCGTCTGCGTCGCAGCGGGGACGAGTCCGAACACGATTTACGAGCGCGAGCAGCCCGGCACGTTCCAACTCGACGCGCGCGGAGAGTTCTTCGCGCCGCACAAACTTGAGAGGGACGCTGATGGACGGTCGCGCCTCGTCCCGGCGGCGCAGGGCGAGCGCGCCTTCTTCACGTCGTATGAGAACGCAGGGCGTTTCGTCAGTTACTACGGCGACAATCATCCCGTGTATGCGGGCAACGTCGTCAAGGCGATGGCCTCGGCCAAGCACGGCTACGAGCACGTCGCGGCGTTGTTCGCTGATGAAATTGTTGCTGCTGAAAAGTCGCGTGCGCCAACCGCGTCGCGTGTTGAAGAAGAGGGCGCGGAGGCGTTCGCTCAACTCGTCGAGACGCTGGATGAGAGTCTGATCGCGCGCGTCGTGCGCGTGGAGCGTTTGACGGAGACCATCGTTGATGTCGTCGTCCATGCGCCGATGCAGGCGCGAAAATTTCACCCCGGCCAGTTCTATCGCCTGCAAAATTACGAGACGGATGCGCAGACGTTTGACGGCACGAAGCTCTTGATGGAGGGCCTTGCGCTGACGGGCGCGTGGGTGGACAAAGAGGCGGGCCTGCTCAGCCTGATCGTGCTGGAGATGGGCGCGTCGTCCAGACAGTGTGCGCTCTTGAGAGAGGGGCAGCGGGTCGTCGTGATGGGGCCGACGGGCACGCCGACGAAAATCCCCTCGAACGAGACGGTGCTGCTCGCGGGCGGGGGCTTGGGCAACGCCGTTCTCTTCTCCATCGCGAAGGCTTTGCGCGAGCGCGCTAACCGTGTCATCTACTTCGCCGGTTACAAGCGCGGCGAAGACCTCTTCAAGCGCGAGGAGATCGAGGCAGCGACGGATCAGGTTATCTGGGCGACAGACACCGGCGTCGAGATTGCCCCGCGCCGCCCGCAGGACGCGCACTTTCGCGGCAACATCGTGCAGGCCATGCTGGCTTACGCGGGCGGCTCGCTCTGTGAAAAATTGTTCGACTTGCGCGAAGTTGACCGCCTCATCGCCATCGGCTCCGACCGCATGATGGCGGCGGTCAAGGCCGCGCGTCATAGCGTGCTCGCGCCGCACCTGAAGGCAGGGCACGTCGGCGTCGGCTCGATCAACAGCCCGATGCAGTGCATGATGAAAGAGGTCTGCGCGCAGTGTCTGCAACGCCATGTTGACCCACGGACGGGCGCGGAATCGTTCGTCTTCTCCTGCTTCAATCAGGATCAACTTCTCGACGAAGTGGATTTCAAAAATCTCAACGACCGCCTGCGCGCCAACACCGTGCAGGAGAAACTCTCGAACCTGTGGTTAGACCACTTGCTGCGCGAAGCGTCCGCATCAACTCACGACTGAGCAGGCAGCACCGCCCGCCGTCTTGCGGATTGGCGCGCGCTTTTTTATGATGCCCCGCGCCGACGGCATCGCTCTGTCGGCCCGCCGAACGCCCGACCTCATTTCCGAAGGAGCAACTACTGTGAGACGCTTTTTGATTTTCTGCCTCTGCCTGTTCATCGCGCCCGTCGCTGCATCAGCTAAGAAGGGCGCGCCCGCGCCGAAAAAAGAAGCGGCGACGCAGGCACAGCCGTCGTCCGCCAAAGGCGAGATGACCGCCGAAGAGTTCGAGTCGCAATTAAAATACGAGCGCGGGCGCATCGTGCTGCCCGGAGGCATCGCCACGCTCAACGTGCCGGACAGCTTTCGCTATCTCGCGCCGGAGCAGGCCGACGACATCCTTGTCAAAGCATGGGGCAACCCGCCCGGCACGAAGACGCTCGGCATGCTCTTTCCGTCAAACACCAGTCCGCTCGCCGACGAGGGCTGGGGCGTCGTCATCACTTACAACGACGACGGGCACGTGGACGACGACGATGCGAAGAGCCTCGACTACGACGACATGATCAAGCGCATGAAAGAAGAGACCGCGGAGGGCAACAAGGAGCGCACGGAGGGCGGCTACCAGCCTATCGCGCTCATCGGCTGGGCCGAGCCGCCGCACTACGAATCGGCGACGCACAAGCTGTACTGGGCGAGGGAACTCAGTTTCGAGGGCGTGGCCCAACACACGCTCAATTACGACATCCGCGTGCTCGGACGCGCGGGCGTGCTCTCCTTCAACGCCATCGCTTCGATGAATCAGTTGGCGGAAATTCAGGGTGGCATGCGCGAAGTGATCAACTTCGCGGACTTCAATTCCGGTCAGCGGTACGCAGACTTCAACTCAGGCACCGATAAACTCGCGACCTACGGAGTCGGCGCGCTCGTGGCGGGCACGATTGCCGCTAAAGCGGGCTTCTTCAAAATCGCGCTCGGCGCGCTTCTCGCCGCCAAGAAGTTCATCATCATCGGGCTGGCCGCCGCCGCCGCCGCCCTGCGCAAATTTTTTAAGGGCAAATCTTCCTGAAGCGTCGCTTTCGTCCACGTCCACGTCGCTCACTTCTTCACGCGCTCTCGCTCGAAGACGAGGCGGCGATATGCCTCATCGCGCGTCAGTCCTAATTCACGCGCGGCGCGCTTGAGTGCCGCGCGGTGATCAAGTCCTTCGCCTTCTAACGCCGCGACGCGCTCCGCGACGCTCGACGCCGATACCTCTCCCGTCGCTTCCGATTCGATCATCGTGCGGTCAATGACGAGCACCATCTCGCCGCGCGCCGCGTGTTCGACGGAGAAG
>JBAVPI010000055.1:0-7210 GCA_049692915.1 Pyrinomonadaceae bacterium | reverse complement strand
CATCCATGATGCGATGGAGTTCCGCCTTGTTCTCGTCTTCAAACTCTGTGACGATGAGATGAAAGCCGTAATCAATCGCGGTCTTCCCCTCGGCCTTCGCGTGCCAGCGGTCAAGCCCCTCGGTCATTGCCTGACCTTTGTTCTGAACGGCGAAATCAATAATCGTCGTCGTCCCGCCGTGCGCCGCCGCAATCGTCCCCGTGCGGAAATCGTCGGACGCCTCAGTGCCGCCAAAGGGAAGCTCCATGTGCGTGTGCGGATCAATCCCGCCGGGAATGACGAGTTTCCCGCTAGCGTCAATCACGCGGTCGGCTTCCATGTCGAGCCGCGCGCCGATGACGGAAACCGTCTCGCCGTCAATCAAGATGTCTGCCTTGTAGTCGTCAACTGCCGTGATGATGCGACCGTTACGAATCAGGATGCTCACTTAGTTACTCCATGCCAAATGCTTGAAGTGCTCGACGATATATAGTTGAGCACTAATGTAAGTTGGATTTATTACCGTGTCGAAAGAGCAATCTTAAGGGATTGTTCAAGCAAAGATTGGAAATGAAGTTTGTCGGGAGGAGAGAGGCTATCAAAAGCCTTCTTTATTAGTAAGTTTGCATATAGCTTCTCTTCTTTAGTTAATGATGAAGATACAGCTTTATTGTAGAGAGAGTTATATATATCAGTCTCATCATTTGAAAGGGCGGAGAACATTTCACTTCTTAATCGATAAAGCTCTTGTTGCTCGTCATTTGTAAGTTTAGATACTCCTTTGGTCATTATTTCTAAACCAAAGCGTCCTGCTTGGTCCGGGTTTAGATGTCTTTTCATAATCTCTTTGCCAAGAAGAGTAATAGCCGCTTTAGGATAGTAAGGAAATTCGGCAGAGAGTTTTTCAGTGAGATTTTTTGCATCATACTCTAATCGCTTTTCCATATTTACACTGGCAAAAGCTTTGTCTAAAGTAAATGAACTGAAAAAATGCGCAGCCTCAATAGATGTAAAACGACCAAGTTTATTCATGTACATAATTTGGTAGAGCCGTGGTTCAACTTGGATCGTCACACTTTTATAAAAGTATCCGTCTTTATCCGTAAAAGTGATTTCTTTCGCGGGATAGTTACTAACAAAAATGTCTTGCTCGCTCAAGATACTCCCGCCCATACGAAGATAGCCCTTACTTACTCCTCCCAATCCAGACCCATTAAAATCCCATTGTGAAGGCGGAAAGTCCTGATAAGTTGCGGTAAAGGATTCTTTATGTGAGTTCACACTAAAGACTGTCATTGTCATTATCCCGAGCTTAGTTTCAATCTTTGAAGTAGATTTTATTGCTTTACCCGGCATTAATATTGTGAAACCTTCAGCTTTAAGTAACTCCCAACTTATTCTTGGGCTTGTTACAGATGGCTTTCTATATGGTATTCGGGCCTGTTTTGTTTGAACCATCCCATAGTTAAGCGATATGACACTTAATATCATTACTAGAACAGCTATCGCCCGAATATTTATTTTCATAATCAAATCTCTACAACTTTCATCTCGAAATCTGTCGCCTGCTTAAGCCGCGCTAGTGACGGGCTGCGGAGATTGACTGTCAATTCTTGGATTTCGATGTCGGAGACGATAATATAAACCTTCGTATGTTCGGGTAGTTGCACGTTGGACGTGAGCTTGATGTGCCCCTCCTCTACGATTCCTTCAGATGTCGTAACACTCCTGATGTTCTCTCCTCGCGCGGAAAGTTTAGCTCAATGCGGTCTCACGAGATTGTAGCCAACGATACTTCCAACGCGTTAATCAACTCGTTAACTGTGTCTGTCGTAGAGTTGAGCATCAGCCCCGTCCGGATGACGTTGCCGTAGAGTCCGCCCTTGCCGACGAGGACGCCGCGCCGCTTCGTCTCCTCAAAGACTTTGAGAACGGATTGCGGGTCAGGCTCTTTCGTCTCGCGGTCTTTAACGAGTTCGAGCGCCTGCATCAATCCCATGCCGCGCACGTCGCCGATGACCGTGTGCTTCTCCTTCAACTCTTCGAGTTTCGCGCGGAAGTACGCGCCGACGGTCGCCGCGTTCGTGCGCAGGTCTTCGTCTTCGATGACCTTGATGACGGCGAGCGCGGCGGCGGAAGAGACGGGGTTGCCTCCAAAGGTGGAAAACGTCAGGCCCGGATATTTGTCTGCGACTTCGGGCGTCGCGACCGTGATGCCGACGGGGACGCCGTTGCCGAGTCCTTTGGCCGAGGTGATGATGTCCGGCTCGACGTTCCAGTGCTCGATGCCGAACCATTTGTCGCCGGTTCGCCCCCACGCTGTCTGCACTTCGTCGGCGATGAAGAGTCCTCCGTGCGCGCGTGCGATTTCGGCGGCACGCTCGAAGTAGCCGGGCGGCGGAACGATAAAGCCGCCGACGCCTAAGATAGGTTCGGCCATGAAGGCGGCGATCTCGCCGGTCGTCGAAGTCATGATCAACTCTTCGATGTCTTCGGCGCAGGCGAGTCCGCATTCGGGGTACGTCAACTTGTAAGGGCAACGATAACAGTAAGGCGCTCGCGCGTGGACGATGCCTGCGACCTGCGGCGGCAGCGGTCTCCAAGTCGAGTGGCCTGTGGCCGAGAGCGCGGTGGCGGAGCGTCCCGAATAGCTGTGGCGCAGGACAACGATCTCGTGGCGGCCCGTGGCGAGCTTGGCGGCATGAATCGCAGTGTCGTCGGCCTCTGTGCCGCTCGTCGTGAAGAAGGATTTCTTCAGGCGTCCGGGCGTAATCTGATGCAACTTTTCGGCGAGGTCACCCTGCGGCTTGTTGGCGTAGAGCGTAGAGGTGTGCGAGAGCGTTTTGACCTGATTGATAATCGCCTCGTTGACCTGCGGGTTGGCGTGGCCGACGCTGACCGTGAGCACGCCGCCGAAGCAGTCGAGATACCTGTCGCCCTTATCGTCCCAGACGTATTGCCCCTCGCCGCGCACGAGCGCGAGCGGTTCCGCGTAGTAAGTCGCGACGGCCGGGAAGAGAAATTCTTTGTGCTTGCGGACGATCTCGGATGCTTGCGTGATTGGTTCGGCGGTGCTCATGTGTATGTCTCCGTTAAATGTTTCGTCGGGTAAAAGGGCGTTTTCGTCTCAGGAGTTTTTCGCGGTCTGATAGGCTTTGCCCTCGTTCTTCAGACGGAAGAAGACAAAGTAAACCGCCCATGCGAAGCACAATATCATCGCTCCCGCGGCCTTTGGGCCGCCGAGTGTACGGTTGACCTCGGTAGAATAGATTGACCCCAGAACGATGGGCGCGAGGCCGACGACGGCCAGCATGTATGTGCGCGCCACACGCGCCGCAGATAAGTTCGTCTGACCCAGAACGCGGAATCTCGACGTTTCGCGCCCGTATGTTCTTTCCTGTTCGAGCGGCTGAATGACGTATGCCGAGAGAGGAAAGACCGGCAGAAAGAGCGCGACGATCCACCGCACCGCTTCGTAAGTTCCGTCGGGCAATTTGCGGTAGTCGAGCAGGGTCGTGCCGAAGCCGTTGAAGGTGTTGAATGACGGCGCGGTGAACTTGAGCATCTTCTCGTTCAACTTCTTCAACTCATCCATGTTGTGTTGGAGTATCGCGGGCGCGAGCGGCTCGCCGCATTGCGCGCACTTCGATTCAAGAGTGGCGTCGGCGTTGACGAAGTGACAAGAGGGACACGCGATAGTGTTCATAGTCTCGACGAAGCGGCGGGCGGAAAAGTGCGCCTTACTCCATTCTCAAATCCCGTTCGATCAGAACAGCGAATTGTTGTCGCTCGCGCCGAGCATGGCCTTGCGCACGAGCGGAATCGGCGGGCCGCCGTACTTGAGAAACTGGTCGTGGAATTCTTTCCATGCGGCGCGACCGCCGCGCGTGGCCGTCCAATCTTCACGCAGTTTGCGAATCATCAATTTGCCCATCGTGTAGTTCAGATAAGCAGGGTCGAACGTGCCGCGCTCGGCCTGCTGTTCCGCGCTGCCTTCGTCTTGAAAGCCCTGTTCAAGAAACATCTTTCGAGACTCTTCGACGCTCATGCCCTTCGTGTGCATGCCGATGGCCGACAGAAAGCGCACGTTTCTCAGAAGTGCCTCCTGCAACTGCCCGATGTGCATCTCCGCGTCGCCCGCGCCAAGCCCCGCGTCGTACATCATCTCTTCCGTGTAGTGCGCCCAGCCTTCGGCGAAAGCATAGCCGACAAAGACTTGCCCGAATTTTGACGGCGAGCGATTGGCGTGCAAAAACTGCACGAAGTGTCCGGGATAAACTTCGTGAACGGAGGTGAACAGCAAGCTGCCTTTGCCCGGAATATACGACTCCTGTTTTTCTTTCGGCCATGAAGGATCGGGCGGAGAAACATAATAGACGGACGGCATGCCGGTTTCATACGGGCCGGGGATATTGATGTACGCAAAATTCCAAGCCTTGTACGGAGGCGCTTGCGCGACCTTCGCTTCCTCTGTGCCGGGAATCGTCAGCACGTCTTTTTCCTGTATGAACTTTCGCAAATCCGTCAACTGACCCGTGGCGGCTTCAACGACGTTACTGCCCGGCGCTTTGTCCGCAGAGGCTTTCGCCATGCACTGCTGCAAAGTTTGATTCGGGGCAAAATTCGCGCATTCTTCCTTAAGCGCGTTCGTGTTGCGCTCCAAGTCCGCCTTGCCGATCTCTTCGAGTCTGGCGAGGTCAATGTCAACGCCCTCGGTCGCCTTGAGCATCTGCCTGAACTTGTCCGAGCCGAGCGCGAAATTATCGTTCGCCGTTTTTTCCTGTTCGCCGAGCCATGCGTCGAAATCCTTCACAGCTTTGATCGCGCCGTCATTCGCTTCCTTGAAATCTTTTTGCGACCCCTCATCCTTCACCGGAGCAAAGACAGCGGGCACGTCTTTCGAGTAAAAATCCGAGAGTCCGCCAATCGTCGTGCGCCCGATTTTGACCAACGTTTTCGCCAGAGGCATTCTCAGGTTCGCTTTGATCTGTTGCAGCGCGTTCGGCACATTTCTGGCGTACGTCGTGTAAGACTTGATGCGCGTTTCGAGCGGCGCGTAGGGGCGCGAGACGTACACGTCCGGGTCAATCGAATCGGCGTAGAAATAAGGGTTCGTGTGCGGCTGGTCAACCGTCTCGCGCCAGAACAAATCTTTATCAATTTGCGAGATTAAATAATCGCGCTCGAATCTTTGCCTCTCATCAAGCGCATCGTCTTTGAAAGCGGCGGCCTTGTCGCGCTCGGCGTGCAGACGTTGAATCTCTCTCTTCAAACCGTCTTCACTCCAATCAGGAAGCTTGCCGTCGAATTCGTGCTTGCCCTGCACGACGGCAAAATCAGGGTGCGCGACGAAATAGTCGCTGAGGAATTGTCCGACGTATGTGTCCCATTGATTGCTTGCGGTCGCGGTGTTTGTGTTCGCCGCCTGATTTGTTTGCGGCGCGGGCTGCGGCGTCTGGCAACCGGCGAGAAGAAGGGCCGTCAGTAAAAGCAGATGAATTTTTTTCTGTTTCATAATTCCCGGTTTCAATATAAATTCCCCTCGCGTTTACGCCCCGTGTAATCCACGTAAACGACCTTGATTTCGGTGTAAAAATCGAGCGCGGTTGACCCTTGCTCGCGCTCGCCAATGCCGGTGGACTTGATGCCGCCGAAGGGGATATGTGCCTCGCCGCCTGTGGTGGGCGAGTTGATGTGGGTCATGCCGGTCTCGATCTCGTCCACGAAACGGAAGATGCGCGCGGCGTCGTTCGTGAAGATGGACGACGACAGCCCATACTCGCTATCGTTGGCGACGCGCATGGCCTCTTCAAAATCGCGGACGCGCATGATTGAAAGAACGGGGCCGAAAATTTCTTCGCGCGCGATGCGCATGTCGGGCGTGACTCCGGCGAAGACCGTCGGCTTGATGAAATAACCTTTGCGCAGATTCGCGCCGTCCGCCGGGCCGCCGCCGCAGACGAGGCTCGCGCCGTCTTCGCGCCCGATGTCTATGAAGCCGAGCACAGACTTGAACTGCCCCGCGTCCACGATGGGGCCGATCTCGGTGGCGGCGTCCATGCCGTCGCCGAGTTTGTAGCTTTCGGCGCGCGCGATCATGCGCTCGATGAAATTGTCCGCGACCTTATCAACGACGATGGCGCGGCTCGTCGCCGTGCAACGCTGGCCGGTCGAGCCGAACGCGCCCTGCGCCGTCGCTTCGACCGCGAGGTTCATGTCGGCGTCTTCGAGGACGATGACGGGATTCTTTCCGCCCATCTCAGCCTGAACTTTAACGCCCCTGCGCGCCGCCTGTTCATAGAGCTTGAGGCCGACGCCGTTCGAGCCTGTGAAAGAGATAGCGCGCACCGCCGGATGATTGATAATCTCGTCGCCCGCCTCCGAACCGCTGCCGATGATGAGATTGAGCACTCCGGCAGGAATGCCCGCTTCGACGAAGAGTTCGACGATGCGAACGGCGGTCGCGGGCGTCACAGTCGCGGGCTTGAAAACAACGGTGTTGCCAGCGACGAGCGCGGGCGCGATTTTCCAGACGGGAATCGCGACGGGGAAGTTCCAAGGCGTGACGCAGGCGACGACGCCGTGCGGCTGCTTGATCGTGTAAGCGAAGTTCGCGGGCAGTTCGGATTGAATCGTTTCACCGTTCATGCGTCTCGCTTCGCCCGCGGAAAACTCCGCAACGTTGATGGCACGACCGATTTCTCCGCGCGACTCCGCGAGCGTCTTGCCCTCTTCGCGCGTCAGAATCGCCGCCAGATTTTCCCTGTCGTCTTCCAAAAGACGCGCGAAGCGTGCGACGATGCGTCCGCGTGCCGGGGCGGGCGTTGCGCGCCACGCGCGAAAGGCTTCCGATGCCGCTTCCACGGCGCGACGCGCCTCTTCGCGAGTCGAGAGGCGGACGTGTCCGAGCACCTCATCCGTGCGCGCGGGGTTGATATTTTCGATGCGGTTCGGGGAAACTGACTCGGCCCATTTGCCGCCGATGAAGTTGCGATATGTATCCATAAAAAAGAATGTACGACGGCGGGAGAAAATATAAACTCCCGCGAGATGCCCTTGAAAAGTCGGAATGCAACAGCCGGGAGCGTGGCCGTTGTGGAAATGCATGCGCGCCCGTTAAGCTTCCGCGAAGCGTCTGCAAGTCACTCCGGCGCGAAGCGCGTTCAATCGTCTTGCGTGGGCCAGAATATAACATAGCGTGCGAACGTGAAAAGCTAAAATAAGGACGAAG
>JBAVPI010000054.1:0-2871 GCA_049692915.1 Pyrinomonadaceae bacterium | reverse complement strand
CCGCAGGGACTCATATCGAAATTCTCGATCTCGATGATGCGCAACTCGCCCTCGCGCGCAGAGTCTTTCCTAAGCGTCATCGTCGCCGCTTGGTCTTGCGTCACTTGATGAACATGGACGGGGTGGTCGGCCCAGATGATCTCGTTGGCGCGGTCAACGGCACGCTCGATGCGCGCCTCCGTCGGAGCGTCGAGCGCGAGGTCAATTTCCGATGTCTCCGACATCATGCGAAAGCCGCGCGTCTGCGCGCCGTAGAGTTCGACGAACGCCTGCGAGAGAATGTGCTGGCCGGTATGCTGCTGCATGTGGTCGAGCCGGCGCGTCCAATCAATGCTGCCGCGGACTTGCGCGCCGACGGCGGGCGCGTCTCCTTCGATAACGTGGATGACGCCGCGCCCTTCTTCGTCCACGCACTCGACGACGCGCGCCGCGCCGAGCGTGCCGGTGTCGGACGGCTGGCCGCCGCCTGTCGGATAGAAGGCCGTGCGGTCGAGCGTGACGGCGGCGCGACCGTCACTCGCCTGCGTCACGGAGACGACGCGCGCGTCGAATTCTTTGAGGTGCGAGTCCTGATAGTAAAGTCGTTCGGTCGTGCTCATGGCAATGCGAATCGCGGCGATAGTAACAGGCGATATGTGCCGCATGCGGGCCGTCAAAGATTGTTGACGAGGTTGCTTACCCTTGGTCGGCATTGTTATTGATTCGAGGCGTCTGTGTCCACTCCGCCAACTTCATCTCCGCACGCGCGGCGCGGCGGCAGACCCTGTTTTGACACGCGTGCGGCGACGCGTTGATAATCGGGCCTCCGTCAAATCAGTCTCCCCTAATTCATCGTTTCGGAGTCGCGCAACCCATGTCGTCATTCAATCGTCGCACACTTTCGCGAGCCGTCGCCGCGCTCGCCCTCATCGTCATCGCGTCGTCGCACGCGGCGGCGCAAATGGCCGCTCCCTATCGCATCGCTTATCAAATCGCCATGCCGCGCCCGGAAACGCATCTGTTCGAGGTGCGCGTGGACGTTGAAGGCGCGCGCGCGGGCGACGCGTTGGACTTTCAGATGCCGCGCTGGTCGCCGGGCCGTTACGCCGTCTTCGACTTCGCGAAGAACGTGCAGGAAGTGAGCGCCGCGACTCTCTGCCCGCCGCGTGTGAAGTGCGAGCGAGCGGCGCTCCCCGTCGAGCGACTCGATACGCAGACTTGGCGTGTCGTCGCGCGCGGCAATTCCAGCGGCGTCTCGCTCTCCTACAAAGTCTTCGCCGACGACCTCTCTGGAACTTTCTCGCAACTCGACGCGCGGCACGCGAACTTCAACGGCGGCTCGGTCTTCGCCTACGTCGTCGGGCATAAGGAGGACAGCGTGAGCCTCAGAATCGAGCCGCCGCGAAATTGGAAGATCGTCAACGGCTATTCGACGAGCGCGGATCAGCGCGAGTGGGAATTTGCGAATTACGATTTGATGATTGACGCGCCCACGGAGATCGCGCCCGACTGGACGATGCAGGAGTTCAAGGTCAACGGCAAGACGTATCGCGTCGTCGTCCACTCGTTCGGCAACGAGGGAGGGAAGCGCGACGCGCTCGCCCGCGACGTGGAAAAGATCGTCCGCACTGAGACGGCGCTGATGGGCGAGCCGGATTACGACGGCTACACTTTTCTCTTCCACTTCGACCCGACGGCGACGCGCGGCGACGGCATGGAACATCTCACCTCGACGCAGATTATCGAGACGCGCTCGCTCGGCGACCGCGGCGTCTATGATGCTGCGGTCGAGACTGCGGCGCACGAATTCTTCCACGTCTGGAACGTCAAGCGCCTGCGGCCCGCGGGGTTAGGGCCTTGGGACTTCACGCGTCCCGTCGTCACGCGCGGCCTCTGGATCGCCGAAGGGTTCACGAACTATTACGGCAACCTCTCGCTCCGTCGCGCAGGGCTGTGGAGCGACGAGCAACTGCTGAGCGCCTACGCGAACACAATCGGCGGAATCGAGAGCGCGCCCGGCAGCCGCCTGATGAGCGCCGAAGAGTCTTCTCTGCTCGCGCCGTTCCTCGACCGCGGCACAAGCGATCAGCGCACTAATCTAGCGAACACCTCCGTCAGCTACTACTCGAAGGGCGAGACGCTCGGCCTCGTCCTCGACCTTCTCATTCGCGGTCGCACGCGCGGTCGCTCATCGCTCGACGACGTGATGCGCCGCGCTTACGAAGAGTTTTACCTGAAGAGTGCGAAGGAGAGTTATTACCTTCGCGGTCGCGGCTACACGGAAGAGGATTTCGCGCGCGTCGCGTCCGAAGTCGCAGGGATTGACCTCCGGGATATCTTCGCGCGCTACGTCAGCAGAGCGGAGCGCCCGCCCTACGAAGAGGCGCTCGCCTACGTCGGTCTCCGCCTCACGCGCACGCCCGAAGCACAGCCTTTCAACGCCGGCATCACGCTCGACTTTCGCAATCAACAGCAGCCGAGAATTTTAGCCGTCGCACCCGGCTCGCCCGCCGAGCGCGCCGGACTCCGGCAGGGCGACGTGCCCCTCTCGATTAATAATAAGAACGTCACCACACAGACGTGGCGCGCAGCTCTCAACGAAAATAAAGCGGGCGAACGCGTGACGCTCAGCATACGGCGTGCGCAACAGACCATCAACGCCGATCTGATATTGCCAGCCGGGCCGGAGCGGTTCGATTACCGCATCGTGGAAGACGAGCATGCCACGGCTGAAGCGCGCCAGTTGCGTGCGGCGTGGTTGAGCGGGAAACAAACGAGAGTCCAAACGGGTCACGAGTGAACGCACGAGTAAACCCACGAGTAAACGAAGAGTCCGCTTCACAGCAGAGAATTAAACAACGCAGACGCAGAGGGCACGGTTAAGGCAAAGCC
>JBAVPI010000053.1:0-2931 GCA_049692915.1 Pyrinomonadaceae bacterium | reverse complement strand
GGAGATTAACGGCTTGGAGCAGGTCGTGGAAGGGAATCCCTTGAACTTATCGAACAAGGAGCTTAAGGCGAAAAGGAATCTCTTGGAGAGGAAGAGAAACCAACTGAAGAAGTTAAAGCTGGAGAAGCCAAAGAAAGTTCGTCCTGAAACTTAGTCGCGCCAGTGCGCACGTAATCGGCTGGTGCCTGTTGCGGTTTTTACGGCGGCCGTGTCGTTGCCGACAACGTGGCAAAGGGTTCTGGCTTTAGGCCGTTCGGGTTAACGACGGATCTCTTATGAGTGAGGGTCGCGGACATCTCCTGCCGCTGTGGCTGCGCGAGAACTTCCTGCTGTTCGGCGGGGCGGCGGTGGCGCTGGTCGTCTTCGTGGGCACGCTGGCCTTCATCGTCGGACGGCCGAAGCGGACGGACGCGACGCAGGTACCCCGCAGCGTCTTCCAAGACCTGAAGGTCGTGCTCGGCGACAGGGGCACGGTGGACCTACAGACGAAGGGCTTGGCGGTCTCCCTCAAGTTCTCCGGCCTGCCTGAGGAGGCCGCACGCGGCATGACCGTCAAAGTCTCCATCGACGGTGCGGACGCGCAGGTCGGCGAGACTGGTGTAGGGCCGGAGGTGCAGGCGTCGGCGCTGCTGAGCGACCAGATTGATAACATCGTCAAGACGAACGGCGTCGGCGCAGTGCTGCTCGTCAAGGGGACTTGCGAGTACGGCGGCGCGGCGGCCGCGTTCGACGTGTCGGCCACGCGGATGCGGGTGGTGACGAAGACCGAGAAGGAGCTTGAACTCGCCTTCGACACCTTCCCCGAGCTGGTGCCGAAGCCTGCTCCGAAGGCTAAGCCCACGCCGACCCCCACGCCCGCGAGTACGCCCGAACCCCTCCTGCCTGAACCGCCGCTGCCCAGCAGGAAGGGGCCTTCGTCAACGCCTACACCTCTGCCCACGCCTGCACCGAACGACAGGCTGAAAGACAAGCCGCCGTCTGATACGAAAGACAAGCCGCCGTCGGTGAGCACAATCGATTTGAGGATGAAGGTGGCGAAGCAGGAGCAGCAGGTACAAATACTTCAGCGGAGACTGGCCGAATCCAATTCAAACTCTCCCGATTACTACGAGATGAAGCGGAGGCTTGATGAGGCGAAACAGAGATTGAACTTCTACAGGAAACAGCTTAACAGGCCCGAACAGGATTAGTCGGCAGGAAGCACGAGGGCGCGCGCCTCTGTCACGCAAGGCTGGCGCGGCGGCTTGGAGTCGAAGATGAGTAGAAAAGGGAAACGGAAGAGTGCGGCGCAGTCGGCGGGCAGTACCTTGCTGGTCGGGGTGCTGTGCGCGGCGGCGTTGTGCGCCGCGTCTGCACCGCCGGCGTCTCTGGCGCAGTCGGCGGGCAACTCATCGCCGAACTTTAACGCACCGGACGGCGAGGCGAACACCAGCGGCTTCATGCCGAAGCCGGGCAACGTGGACACGGCCGGATGGTCGGAACAGAACAAGGCCGTGACGATTAACTTCTCGCTCGAGCGCGCCGACAAGCAGTTGTTCCGCGGGCTCCGCACCGAAGATGTGGAGCTGAAGCTGAACGGCTCTCCCGTGTTGCTCAAGCCGGACGCGCTCTCGAAGGGGCGCGACGCCAGAATCCTCTTCATGGTTGACACAAGCGGGAGCATGGTGGACACCCGCGAGGGCGGCGGGGTTGACAAGCTCCGCGCGGCGCGCGACGCGCTGCGGCATATCGTCGGCCAGTTGGGCGAGAAGGATCAGGCCGCCATCGTCGCCTTCGACGAGGAGCAGACCGAACTTGTCCGGCTCACCCCCAGGAGCAAGAGGAGCGACCTCGAAAGGGGCATTGACGCCATCGAGACGCGCCAAAAAAACACGAAGCTCTACGACTCAATCCGTTGGGCGCTGGACAAGGCGAAGCGGGAGGGCATCGGCATCGTCATCTTCATCTCCGACGGCATGGAAGACACCAAGGACGCGCAGACGGCGTTGGCCGAGGGGCGCTTGGTCAGCTACAAGCGCGGCGAGGAGCAGAAGCTCAGCAAGCTCGCGCGAGAGAGCGGCATCCGCATGTTCTCGGTCGCCGTGGGCGAGCCGGGCAATCTGGAGATGCGCAAGGGCGTGGACTTCGACTCGCTGAAGGCCATCTCCGAAGTGACCAACGGCGGCTTCGCGCGGCTGGTCAACCCCTCCGACCTGAAGTCGGCCGGCAGCCCCGCGAAGATGAACGAGCGGCTAACGGAGAAGCTGAAGGACGTGCTCGAAGCCACCAGGAAGGATTGGAGCTTCGACCACGCGCTTAAGGCCGCGCTGCCCGAGATGCAGGAGGGGCAGGGCGAACTCCAAGTCAACCTCAGCGCCGACCAGGGCGACAAGCGGGTCACAGTGCCCGTCGTCTACTCCTATACTTGGGACAAGAGCATCGGCCCGCCGATCTTTAGCCCCGGCCGCGTGCTGACGCCGCTCTTCATCGACATCAAACCGCCCGTCGACTGGCCGGGGCTGACGCAGGTCTACCTGCTACTGCTGTCGCCGCTCGTGCTGCTCGGGCTGATCCCCTCCGTGCTCAACCGCATCGCGGGGGCGCGTGAGATGAGCCGAATGAGCAACGCTATCGAGCAGCTCGGGCACGGCTCGCCTTGGCTGAACAAGCTCTGCCCCAACGAGATGGGGTCGGGCACCCAGCGCTTCCTCTTCAAGCCGGGCGACACGGTGCTGGTCTGCCCTAAGTGCCAGACGCCGCACCATCTGAGCTGCTGGGAGTACAACCAGCACCAGTGCATGAACCGCGTCTGCGAGTACCAGTTCGTCATCCCCCCGCGCGTGCTCGCGCGGCACGGCATCGCCTCGGTCGAGACGAAGAGGCATTACGTATGAAGCGTCGCGCGCGCATCTACTACCACTTCGTCATCGGCGCGTGCGGCGGGCTGACGGG
>JBAVPI010000052.1:0-1527 GCA_049692915.1 Pyrinomonadaceae bacterium | reverse complement strand
CGAGATTCACCCGGCGGACGCCGCCGCGCGCCGCATCGCAGACGGCGAACGTGTGCGCGTCTTCAACGACCGGGGTTCGTGCGAGTTGACGGCTGTCGTCTCGACGCGCGCGCGTCCCGGCGTCGTCGTCTCGCCTTCGGTGTGGTGGAACAAGCTCTCGCCCGGCGGCACGAACGTCAACCAGTTGACCTCTCAAGGTCTGACGGACATCGGGCGCGGCGCGACCTTCTACGATGCGCTCGTCGAGATCGAGCCGCTGCCCGCCGCTTAATAAATATTCGGGTGTTGAAAGATGACCGCGATTGATCCGACACGACGCTTCTCAAGCCGCGTCGAAAATTACATCAAGTACAGGCCGACGTATCCGCCGGAGGTCGTCAGCCTGCTCAAGAGCGAATGCGGACTGACACGCGACTCCGTGGTCGCCGACATCGGGTCGGGCACAGGCATCATGTCCGGGCTGTTGTTGAAAGAGAATTGTCTGGTTTACGGCGTCGAGCCGAACCGCGAGATGCGCGAGGCGGGCGAGCGGCTGCTCAAAAAATATGAGAACTTCGTGAGCGTCAACGCGACGGCGGAAGCGACGACGCTCGGAGACGGGAGCGCAGATATCATCACCGCCGGTCAGGCTTTCCACTGGTTCGATTTACGGCAGGCACGCTCCGAGTTCGCGCGTATCCTTAAGCCGCGCGGCTTCGTCGTTCTCGTCTGGAACGAACGACGCACAGATACCACGCCTTTCCTCCGCGCTTATGAAAATCTTCTGCTCGCGCGCGGGACGGACTACCGGCAGGTTATGCATCAGCACGTTGACAAAGATGTCATCCGCGGCTTTTTCGTTGATGCGGAAGTCAGCACCGCGACGTTCGAGAACAGACAGGTCTTCGATTTCGAGGGACTCAGGGGCCGCGTGCTCTCTTCCTCTTACGTGCCCGAACCGGATCACCCCGACCACGCGTCGTTAATGCGAGAACTCGCACTCATCTTCGACGCGCATCAGGAGCGCGGGCGCGTCTCTTTTGACTACGACACTAAAGTCTATTACGGAAGGCTGGAGGGCAGAGGCTAGAGACAAAGGGCCGGAGGCCGTTGAAGGATAAAAGCCGCGGCCAACATTCCGGCCTTCGACTCCTCGCGCCTTGACACGCGCGCCGCATCTCGCCGATACATAACAGCGTCTTCCAGAAAACGAACGCGCCCCGCCCTGTGAACGCGTGCGAAGTGAGTTCCGGGGTCAAAGGGCGCGCGAGGTTCACCGCGTACAGCCCCATGCAAATAATTCAACACACGAACGCTCAAAGGCGTGCGACCGTTGCGTCGCTCCACGTCGTCGCGCTGGTCTCTCTGTTCCTTATGCTCAACGGGACGTGCGCGGCGCAACGACCGCAGAAGACGACGGCGCGCGACACCAACGTCGTCGTGCCCGTCGAAACTCTCCTGCGCATCGTGCGCGCGGAGGATGAACGACGTTGGGAGGAAGCAGACCTCGGCGCGCTCCTGACCGACAAACGCGCCTCGGTGCGTCGT
>JBAVPI010000051.1:0-13473 GCA_049692915.1 Pyrinomonadaceae bacterium | reverse complement strand
CTTTCCATTGCGATGAGTATGATTGAGATGGCGACGGAGGAGGCCGAACGGCGGGGCGGGGTGCAGGTTCATGCCATCCATCTCAAACTGGGACAGCTTTCGGGTGTCGTCAAAGACGCACTGCTTTTCTCCTACGAGGTGGCCTGCGCGGGCACGCTTCTGGAGGGTTCCAGTCTCATCATCGAAGAAGTTCCGGTCGTGGTCTATTGCGGGGCATGTCATCTGGAAACGCCGCTCGCTTCTCTGCAACGATTCTGCTGCGGGTCTTGCGGCGCTCTCACATCCGAGGTCGTGCGCGGGAAAGAGCTTGAAGTCGTAGCGCTGGAGATAAACGGATGAGCAACAAGCCTCGCCTCGTCGAAGTCAGACAAAATGTGTTGAAGCAGAACGACCTGCTCGCGCGTTCACTGCGAAGCCGCTTCCGCGAAGCGGGCGTGCGTGTGGTGAGTCTCGTCTCAAGTCCCGGCTCCGGCAAGACGGCTTTGCTGGAAAAGATTCTCACGCAGCTTCGGCCTCAGTGCCGCGTCGCCGCGCTCGTCGGCGACCTCGCCACCGAGAATGACGCCGCGCGGCTGGCGCGTAGCGGCGCACCGGTCAAGCAGGTCATCACGGGCACGATCTGCCATCTCGACGCAGGAATGGTCGAGCGCGCCCTCGAAGAATGGAAACTCGAAGAGATGGACATCCTCTTCATCGAAAACGTCGGCAACCTCGTCTGCCCTTCAAGCTACGACCTCGGCGAAGACCTGCGCCTCGTGCTGCTCTCCGTCACCGAAGGCGAGGACAAGCCTCTCAAGTATCCGACGATCTTCAATACGGCGGACGTGGCCGTCATCACAAAAATGGATTTAGCCGGGGCGGTCGAATTTGACGCGCAGGCCGCGCACGAAAATATTCAGGCGGTGCGTCCCGGCATGCGGGTCTTTGAAGTGTCGGCAAAGACAGGGGCGGGAATGGATGAGTTGTTAGGTTTTCTCGCCACCCGCGTTGCGAAGCCTGAAGAGGTTCCGGCTAACTGAAGCCTGCCGCGATCTGAAGTCTGCCGCGATGGTGTCTTTCTCATGCACGTTGCCGAACATCACTTGCAAGCCACGCGTGCGCAAATACTGGTGCGCGGATTAGTGCAAGGCGTCGGGTTTCGCCCGTACATTTTCGCGCTGGCGACGGGACGCGCGCTCAGAGGCCGGGTGCTCAACAATACGACGGGCGTGCTCATTGATGTGGAAGGCGACGACCGCGCCATCGAGGAATTCATCAACGAGATTACGTCGAACCCTCCACCCTTGTCTCAGATTGAATCAATCCAACGCCGCGACATTTCGGACGCGGCGAACTATCGAGACTTTCGTATCGTCGAGAGCGCAACGAACGGTGAGCGGTTGACGCCTATCTCCGCCGACACTGGTACGTGCGCCGACTGTCTCGAAGAGTTGTTCGACCCTGCGAATCGGCGCTACCGTTATCCCTTCATCAATTGCACCAACTGCGGGCCGCGCTTCACGATCATCGAAGGCATTCCGTATGACCGCGAGCAAACCACGATGCGGGATTTCGAGATGTGCACGGATTGCCGCGCCGAATACGAGAACCCGCTCGACCGGCGCTTCCATGCCGAGCCGACGGCCTGCCCGCGGTGCGGGCCGCGACTGAGCCTGACGGAAGCAGACGGACGCGCCGTAGAGCTTGACGATGGTGAAGACATCATCGGTCGCGTGCGCCTGCTCTTATCTGCCGGGAAGATAGTCGTCATCAAAGGCATCGGCGGATTTCATCTCTCGTGCGACGCGACGGACGCCGCGGCGGTCGAGCGCCTGCGGCAGAGAAAGTACAGGGAAGATAAACCCTTCGCGTTGATGGCAAAGTCCATCGCTGTCATCAAAGAGTATTGCCTCGTTTCAGAAGCGGAAGAGGCTCTGCTTAACTCTGTGCGCCGCCCCGTCGTGCTGCTCGAAAGAAGAGTTGATGCGCGTCTCGCGGAAGCGGTCGCGCCCTGTGTCAACACGCTCGGATTCATGCTGCCGTACACGCCTCTGCATCACCTGATTGTAGAAAATTTTGACCGCCCGCTGGTGATGACGAGCGGCAACGTCTCCGACGAGCCGATCTGTTACGAAGACGATGAAGCGAACCGGCGACTCAATCGTCTTGCCGATTACTTTCTGTCTCACGACCGGCGGATCCACATTAGGACGGACGACTCGGTGGCGCGCATCGCCGTGGGGCGTGAGATGATTTTGCGGCGCTCGCGCGGTTACGCTCCCGCGCCCGTCCGCGTCGGGTTCACATTCGAGCGGGAGATTCTCGCCTGCGGCGCGGAACTGAAAAACACTTTCTGCCTGACGCGCGGGCCTTACGCCTTCCTCAGCCATCACATCGGCGATCTGGAAAATCTTGAGACGCTCTCCTCTTTCGAGCAAGGCATCGAGCATTACAAGCGGCTCTTTCATCTTCACCCGGAGGTCGTCGCCTACGATCTTCATCCCGAATATCTTTCCACCAAGTACGCGCTCGCGCTCGAAGGCACGCAGACCAAGATCGGCGTCCAGCATCATCACGCGCACGTCGCAAGCTGCATGGCCGATAACCGCGTCGAGGGTGAAGTCATCGGCGTGGCGATGGACGGCCTCGGCTTCGGCACTGACGGGCGGATGTGGGGCGGCGAGTTCTTCGTCGCGGATTTTCAAGCGGCGGAACGCATCGCGCATCTTGCGTACATCCCGATGCCCGGAGGCGCAAAGGCCATCCGTGAGCCGTGGCGCATGGCCGCCGTCTATCTGCATCGCGCGCTCGGTGATGACTTCCTGAACACCGAAATTCCTTTCGTGCAGAATCTGGACAGGCGTGCGTGGACGACTTTGCGCAGGATGACCGAGACCGGCACGAACAGCCCTGAGACTTCGAGCATGGGCAGACTCTTCGATGCCGTGTCGTGCCTGTTGGGACTGAGAAGCGTGGTCAACTATGAGGGACAGGCGGCGATTGAGTTGGAAGCGATAGCCGACCGGAGTCGCATTCAAGGATACGAGTTCGAGTTTGCAGAGGACGGGAGTATCATCTGTGCCGAAGCGGTGATTCGACGCGCGGTGGAAGACTTGCTTGAAGGGCTTGCGCCGCAAACGGTTTCCGCCAAGTTTCACTTCGGCGTGGCCGCGCTGATCGCGACAATCGCCCGCCGTGTCAGGGACGAACGGAAGCTTAATCGAGTGGCGTTATCGGGAGGAGTTTTTCAAAACATGTTTCTATTGGAAAATACGTGCCGGATGCTGAAGGCAGATGGTTTTGAGGTCTTGACGCACAGTCGCGTGCCGACAAACGACGGCGGCATCAGCCTCGGACAGGCGGCGGTCGCAAGCGCGCGTCTTGCATCAGGGAGGATTTAGTTTATGTGTTTAGCGATACCCGGAAAGATCGTCGAGATTGTTGACGCGGAGAATCAGATAGCCAAGGTTGATGTCGGCGGAGTCCGCCGCAACATCAACACAGGGATGCTCGACGATACGAAGGTCGGCGACTACGTGTTGATTCATGTCGGATTCGCCATGAGCAAAATTGACGAGCACGAAGCCGAAGAGACGCTCCGCGTGTTGAATGAGATCGGCGAGTATCAGGCGGAGTTGGAGGGGTTCAGTACGTCTTTTGAATAAGCGTTCGGGAGCAAGTGAGATGAGTGAGCCGGCGGGGGATGATTTTTCGCGAGCGTTTTATCCGTTCCTGCACGGAGATGATAAAAAGTCGCCTGAGTTGACGGAGGAATTGCGCTTCTCGCTTCTTGAGAAGGTGCGCGAAAGCGACGAGGTGCGCGCCCGTTTCTTTGCGGATAACGAGGAAGCTATTCTCGCTGCGTCGCTTCGGATGGCGCGCAGTTTTCATCGCGGCGGCAAGCTTCTCGTCTGCGGCAACGGCGGCTCGGCGACCGACGCGCAGCACATCGCCGTCGAGTTTATGCACCCGATCACCGTGGGCCGGAAGGCGCTACCGGCCATCTGTCTGGCGAACGACATGGCGATGGTCACGGCGGTGGCAAACGATGTCAGCTTCGCGGACGTTTTCTCGCGTCAGGTCATCGCGCTCGGAAAAGAAGGCGACATCCTGCTGGGGATTTCGACGAGCGGAAACTCTGAAAACATCGTGCGCGCTTTTGAGACCGCGCGCCGGATGAAACTCGTCACCGTCGGGTACGCCGGAGGTGACGGAGGCCGGATGGCGTCAATGCACGAAGGAGATGCGCTCGACTTCTGCCTCACCGTCCCCACGTCGAGCATTCACCGGATACAGGAATCGCACGTCGCGCTTTATCACACGACTTGGGACTTGGTGCATACTTTCTTAGAACATCGCTCGGTTGTCGAAGCAGTGGATTGACGAAGGAGCAGCATGAAATTCATAGACGAGTACAGGCAAGGCGACATCGCACGCAAACTGGCTGAGCAGATCGCGGGGCTGACCGCGCGCCCCCTCAAGATTATGGAGGTCTGCGGCGGCCACACGCATACGATTTTCAAGTACGGGATAGAGGATTTGCTGCCCGACAATATCACGATGATTCACGGGCCGGGCTGTCCGGTCTGCGTGATTCCTCTGGGGCGCGTTGACGATGCCATTTCGATAGCCGAGCAGCCTGATGTCATCTTTACCACCTTCGGCGACGCGATGCGCGTGCCCGGCTCTCGGACGAGCCTTCTTGATGCGAAGGCTTCGGGCGCGGACGTTCGCATGGTCTATTCACCGCTCGACGCTTTGAAGATCGCGAAGAAGAATCCTGACAGGCAGGTGGTCTGGCTCGCGCTCGGCTTCGAGACGACCGCGCCTTCAACCGCCATGACCATTCTACAGGCAGCCAAAGAGGGCGTGGAGAATTTCACAGCCTTCTGTAATCACATCACGATTGTGCCCGCGCTCAAAGCCTTGCTCGACTCGCCCGATTTACAACTCGACGGTTTTCTCGGCCCCGGCCACGTCAGCACCGTGATCGGCACAAGGCCATATGAATTCGTCCCGCGCGAGTACGGCAAGCCGGTCGCCGTCGCGGGCTTTGAGCCGCTCGATATACTGCAATCAATCTACATGATCGTTAAGCAGGTCGTGGAAGGACGCGCCGAGGTGGAAAATCAGTACGCTCGCTGCATCACGCGCGAAGGCAACCGGAAGGCGCTCGAAGTTCTCTTCGAGGTCTTCGAGCCGCGCGACTATTTCGAGTGGCGCGGGCTTGGCTCGATAGCGCACAGCGGCATGAAGCTTCGGAAAAAATACGCCGCCTTCGATGCTGAATTGAAATTCAACGTGCCCGGACTGCGCATCGCCGACCCGAAGGCGTGCCAGTGCGGAGAGATTCTCAAAGGCGTGAAGAGACCCTGGGAGTGCAAAGTTTTCGGCACGGCCTGCACGCCGGAGACGCCCATCGGCTCGTGCATGGTATCGTCGGAAGGCGCGTGCGCCGCTTACTATAATTTCGGGCGTCTGTCGAAGATCGCCGAGCGTTCGGCTTAGTTTAACTTTTCCATGAGCATGTTGGAAGAACCTCAAGACAGCGAAATCGGCACGGGCGAAGAGACCAGAGCCGAACGCATCATCAGCAACTATCTGGGAACGGTCATCCATCTGTTCCTCTCCGTCCTTGCTTTGTTGCTGCTGGTTGCATCGGTCGTCGCCACCTACGATACGGTGGTGCGCGATTTCCCCGCGCTCTGGCGTCCACAGGACGAGTATGCGGTTCTGCAACACATTATCGAAAATCTTTTACTCGTCGCCATCGCCGCCGAGTTTGCGCTCCTGCTACTGTTTCGCCGCATGAGCGCCGTGGTTGAAGTAGTGGTTTTTGTGCTCGCACGAAAGGCCGTCAATCCTGAAATCAAAGCATTTGAATTGGCGCTTTGCGCGACGGCCATCGCCGGACTTATCATTTTGCGATTTTATTATTTGTCCGGCAAAACAACTTAGCCGCAGAACTTAGCCACAGCCGCGACGCATCGCCCGTAAAAATCATGACCGACTCATTTACAGCTTCGCCACTCTTCGCGCGCGTGGAGCGTGCGCGGCGTAGAAAGCACAAATTCAGGGACGAGCAGATCACGCTCGCGCACGGCAGCGGTGGCCGCGCGATGCACGAACTAATCGAAGGACTCTTTCTTGAACAGCTTCGCAACCCGATGCTCGAAGCCCTCGAAGATCAGGCAGTCTTCGAGGTCGGCGACGGGACGGGCGCGTCTCGCCTAGCATTCACGACCGACTCCTACGTCGTCACTCCCGTCTTCTTTCCCGGCGGCGACATCGGTCGTCTCGCCGTCTGCGGCACGGTCAACGACCTTGCCATGAGCGGTGCGCGTCCTCTGTATCTTTCCGCAGGCTTCATCCTCGAAGAAGGTTTTCCCGTCGCGGATTTGAAACGCATTCTCGTCTCGATGCGCGCGGCTGCGACGGAAGCGGGCGTCGAAGTCGTCACAGGCGACACGAAGGTCGTGCAGAAGGGAAGCGCGGACAAGATTTTCATCAACACTTCGGGCATCGGCTTGATCGAATCGGACATAAAACTCTCCGCTTCGCGCGCGCAGGTTGGAGACAAAGTTATCGTGAGCGGCCTCGTCGGGGATCACGGCACGACCATCATGATCGCGCGCGGCGAGCTTGAGCTTGAGACGGAGGTTGAGAGCGACACAGCGCCGCTCGGCGCGCTCGTCCGTGAGATGATCGAAGAGGCCGGTCGCGTCAGTTCCATAGACGCGATTCACTGTCTGCGCGACCCGACGCGCGGCGGCGTCGCGACGACTCTTAACGAAATCGCCATGAGTTCCGAGGTGTGTATCGAGATTCAGGAAGAACTCGTTCCGGTGCGCGAAGAGGTGAAGGGCGCGTGCGAGATTTTGGGCCTCGATCCGCTCTACGTCGCTAATGAAGGAAAACTGATTGCCATCGTGGCCGCCGACGTAGCGGAATCAATGGTCGCACGCATGAAGGGGAACGTTTACGGACGTGACGCCTGCATCATCGGAGAGGTAAAGCGAGAGCCGCAGGGAATCGTCGCGATGCGGACGGGCTTCGGCGGCACGCGCATCGTTGACATGCTCGTCGGCGAGCAGCTGCCGCGGATATGTTGAGTTATTAGTTTTTCGGCGCGAAGGCTTCATCTACGGGCCAAAGCGGACGACGCCCGGAGGCAAAGCGACAGCATCAAAGTCGCGGCTCAGGGCATTCCCCTGAGCATTCATTTAAACAAAATCAAATAAGCGTCAAAAAGATGAAACCTCTGATTGTTTTGTGCCTGTTGTTTTGCGTCTGCTCACTGCCGGGTTTCGGCGGTGCGGCGGATGACTTAGAGCTTCGCGTCGAACTGACGACGGGCGAGCGTAGCAAGGATAGCAGTTCGCAAACGACGACGATCTCAATCGCGCCGCAGGTCAATGCCATCATTTTGGAGCGAAGCTTTAGCGGCTTTCACGGGCGTTCGGGGAGCGGTGATGCTTCTTCTCGCAGGGAGTACAAACTTTCTTCCGCCGATAGACGGAAGCTGATCGAGTTGCTCGAATCCAAAAACCTTTTGGTGACGGATTCGATTGAGCTTCCTGAAGACCCTGCGACTCATCAATACTTCGACATCTCGATTGAGAGCGCCCTCGGCGGCAAAAAGGGCGTTCTCAACCTTAGAGGGCCACGAACCGCCGTGCAGGTCAAAGAGAAGAGGCTCTATCAAGACTCCATCGTTCTGGTCAGAGAAATCTATCGAATCATTAACGATCAGGATAAAAGTATCGTCTTTCAAGAATTAGTGGCAGCGAAAAGCAATAAAATTTGAGTACGGGTATGTTTCGCATACTCTATGAAAAGGGTGAGGATTCTCGGCTATGAAAAACGTTCGGGTGATTTTTCTGGTCTGCATTGTGCTGTGTGCGGCTTCACTGGCAAACGGGCAAACAGTATCGAAATGTTTCCGCGCCGATTGGTTGCAGGGCGAGCGCGTCGTCAAGCTGACGATTAACGGAAGCGAGGTGTCCGGAACATTCACGGTCGGAGGCGGCGACGCTACCGGCGATACTGCTTACAACTTTAGCGGCACGCGCAGGGGAAACGTTTTGAACGTTGCCTTTGCCGGTAACAAGCTGCCCGACGTTGCGCCGTCAGAGATGAAGAGTCTGGCATGGACGCTGTTGAAGCGTGGTGACAAAGAGTCGCTGCGCATCAAATTCTCCGGCAAGAACTATGAGACGAATAAATATGAAGAGAGCCTCGCTGATTTTGAATCGTGCGATGGAAGTTCAGGCAAAGCAGGAGCAGGCAGCGCCGGGGCGGGCTATGCCGATTTAGTGAAGACGGCGCAAACGGTACGATTCGCCAGAGGCGCAACTTCGGCGAGCGTGCGGCTCGACTCACTCGTCGAGTTTCAGGCGATGAGAGCGCCCGCGACGTTCCTTGTAAACGCAGCCAAGTCGCAATCGCTTGATGTTAAAGCGGACGGTTGCACCGTCGAAGTTTATCTGCCGGACGGGAAACACTACGAGTACGTCGAGTGGGAGAGTGGAAGCGAAAGGACTTTCGCCGGTTCGCAAATTGACATGATGCAAATCAAGGCGCTGCCCGCCACGGGCAATTACCTGATCGTGCTGCGGAAACCATCCGAAGCGATGCGACCGGACGTGCTCACTGTGTCTGTGACGCGCAAAAGATAATGAAGACTTAAACAGGACAAGCAGGATGGCTGGAAACGCGTGGCTGACGCCCGTCAAAGCGATCACAAGTCCATCAGAGCGAGATGCGTGTGGCGTGTTGACGAGTGGATAGCTAACGTTAGCGGCCACACGTCTCTTGAGGAGCATTCATGAAGATAATTCTGTTGATTGCTGTTGCCGCCTTATCCATTCCTAACAGTTTGGCAAATAGTAAGGCGTCACTCAGGGCAAACGGCTTCGGAGTGACGGATTCGATCTCATCTATTCGCGAGCGTTACGCAGCTATCAACAAGAGTCTGGCGAAATACAGAACGATCAAGAAAGAGTTGTCAGGCTTTTCGACCGAGGGCGGCGAACTGGTCGCTTATTTCGACGGCACAGCCATCGTGAAAATAGCGATTGCTAATCAAGGGGAAACCGGCAGATCGTTCGAGGATTTTTATTACAGCGACGAGAAGTTGATTTTCGTCTTCCGCAAAGAAGACAAGTACGACAAACCTTATTCGTCGAAGGTGATAAAGACGGCAGAGAACCGCCTCTACTTTAGCGACAACAAGCTAATCAGGTGGGTTGACGAGAAAGCGAATCAGGTCGCGCCGGGCAGAAGTGAGTATCAGAAAAAACAGGTCGAGTATTTACGAGCTTCAAAGCTGTTTGTCGAAGCCTCTCGTTCTCAGAGCGCCATCGTCGAAGCGCCTGATAACCCTTGACTACACTTCTTCTTCATCTTCTCTCCGGCACGGAATAACCGGGAGCATTTAACGAGGAGACGCGGCCACTTGAAGACGGAATCGAAAAAAGTTTCCTTCAGTGTTCCGATCCGGCGCACGCGATGGACGAGCTTCTGGATCGGGGCAGCGGCGGTCGTCTTCGCCCTGCTGTTAGCCTTCGCGTTCAGCGGCTTACTACTGTTGTTAGTTAACATTGATGGGGTGGTGATTATCATTCTGTTCGGCTTCATCTTGTTCGGTCTTTTCTTCCTGAGCTACCCGCTGCAACGGCGATACGCGCGCTCGCTGGATTTGCGACGACCCTGCGTCAGCCTCGCCGGAGGCATCCTAACCGTACCCTTAGCCGAAGACACAGTGCTGCACTTCAAACTCGACGAGCCGCATGAGTTGATATACGGGTGGTGGGAATTTGTGATGGTCAGCACGGGGCCAACGAGCCGCACGCGCGCAGTCTGGACGCATGCGACGTTGTCGCAGACGGGACAGCAGTTGTACTTCATCGCCGAAGATTCCATACGCGAGGCGCAGTCCGCGGGCTGGCCGAAAACGCCGGATTCTTCGACGCCAACAATGCCCCGCGTGCGCCTCTGGGCGAGTGATCTCGTAGCTCTGGTCAAAGCCGTGCGCGCCTCGTCCCATCACCTCTACGCTTGAGCACCGGCAGCCTCCACTGCTTAAAGGCATTCACCGATGATTAATAGAACTGAGAGCGTGCATCTTCTCCCGCCCTATTTAAAGGTTTCCGGCTGCGGCGGCGGGCGGCGCAAAATCCCTTTGGGGCAAAAAACATTTGACTATTTAAGGAGGTAGAAAAGGTGTTCTACATACCAGTCATACTCGGCAGCACGCGGCGCGGCAGGCAGAGTCCGAAGGTGGCGCGCTTCATCAGCGAACGAATGAAGCGTACCGACGAGGTCGAGACGGAGATTCTCGATCTGGCGGAATACGACTTTCCCATCATGGAAGAACGACTTCGCTTCAACGAAAACCCGCCGCCGCGCCTGCGTGAGTTCGCCGGGAAAATAGATCGCGCCGATTCGATTGTCATCGTCTCGCCCGAATACAACAACGGCTATCCGGGAGTTCTCAAGAACGCGCTCGACTACCTGTCGCCCGAATATAAACGTAAACCCGTCGGCATCGTGACGGTCTCGGCGGGCGGCTTCGGCGGTCTAAACTGTCTCGCCCAACTACGGCTGGTCGCCATCGGCATGGGGGCTTTCCCGATTCCGGCGGCGCTGCCAATCTCAAACGTGCAGAACAGTTTCGACGAAGACGGCAATCCGACGGATGAGTCATACGAGAAGCGCGCCGCCTCGTTCATCTCCGAAGTGCTCTGGTTCACTGAAGCCATCGCCACGCAGAAGGCGAAAGGACGTTAGGAAGGTTGAATAATGGAGAAGGAAAATCCGGTCAGAGATAATAAGCGTGAGCAGCGCTTTGAGATGACGCTCGATGATGGAAAGACGGCTTTCATCCGGTACGAGGCGGTGGGCGCGGGCGTGCTTGCGCTCACGCACACGGAAGTCCCCGAAGAGTTTGAAGGCAAAGGCATCGGCGGCGCGCTCGTCAAGAAAACATTCGAGATTATTCGGGAAGAGAATCTGAAGATCGTGCCGTCGTGCCGCTTCGTCGCCGTTTACCTGAAGCGCCACCCTGAGTATCAATCGTTAGTGGCTTCAACCTCTGAATAGAAAATATGTGCGGTGAGCGACAATTAAAAATGACGATTAGACAACAGATACAGCATAGTTATCAATCAGCATTGACCCGCGCAAATTAACTTATAAAACAATCGACTCATTTCGAGCAAAACTTCAGGGGGAATCCATGTCTTCAAATACACGTCCGCCAGCAATCGTCACCGGCGCGTCAAGCGGCATCGGCTACGAATGAGTACCGCCGAAAGTTAGCCGGAAAGACATTTTGTCTTGACGAACCGACTGCAATGATGGCTCTAACGGGGGAGAAGCAATGGCGCACATCACGACACGCGATAAGACGAAGCTCTATGTCAAAGACTGGGGACGGGGCCGCCCCGTGATACTCATACACGGCTGGCCGCTCTCGGCGGATAGCTGGGACGATCAGGCCATAGCCATTGCCGACGCGGGCTTTCGCTCGATTGCATACGACCGGCGCGGCTTCGGTCGCTCGGAGCAACCGTGGGACGGTTATAACTACGACACTCTGGCCGACGACCTCGCCGCAGTCATCGAGGAGACCGGCGCGACTGATGCAACAATCGTCGGCTTTTCGATGGGCGGCGGCGAGGTCGCGCGCTACATGTCGCGGCACGCGGGAAAGAACGTGGCGCAAGCCGTGCTCCTCTCATCCGTCGTGCCTTACATGCTCAAGACCGGGGACAACCCCGAAGGCGTCCCCGATGCGACCTTCGCGCAGATGACCGAGGCCATCAAGCAAGACCGCGCGCATTTCTTCGCGGGCTTCTTCAAGGATTTCTACGGCGTCGGCTTGGTGTCGCAGCCGGTCAGCGACGAGGTGCTCGAATCGTCGCGGAACGTGGCAATGCAGGCGAGCTTGAAAGCGACGCTCGATTGCGCCAAGGCGTTTGCGACGACGGATTTTCGGCCAGACCTCGCGACTTTTTCTGTGCCGACGTTAATCATCCACGGAACTGCCGATAAGACCGTGCCGATTGACGCGACCGGGCGCGCGGCGGCGCGTGGCATTCCGCAGGCCAAGCTGATCGAGTACGACGGCGCTCCGCACGGACTCTTTGCCACGCACAAAGAACGATTGACGAGCGATCTGCTCGCGTTCCTTTAGCCAGTTCGGCGGGTAACGCGTCGCGGTAGCCGTTAAATAAAGGGACAGTTAACAATTCACATCAAGAGGGAGAAAGATATATGAAGGCACTCTGCTGGTACGGCACAGGCGATGTACGCGTCGAGACCGTCTCCGATCCTAAAATACTCAACGCGCGCGACGCCATCATCAAGATTACATCCACCGCGATCTGCGGCTCAGACCTGCACCTCTTCGACGGCTTCATGCCGACGATGGAGCAGGGCGACATCCTCGGCCACGAGCCGATGGGCGTGGTCGTCGAGGTCGGGAAAGAGGTCAAGAATTTGAAGGTCGGCGACCGCGTGGTCGTGCCCTTCACCATCTCCTGCGGCGAATGTTTCTTCTGCCAAAAAGAGATGTTCTCGCTGTGCGACAACTCGAACCCGAACGCCGAGATCGCCGTCGCCGCGATGGGTCATTCGCCCGCCGGTCTGTTCGGCTTCTCGCACATGCTCGGCGGTTACGCGGGCGGGCAGGCCGAGTACCTGCGCGTGCCGTTCGCGGATGTCGGCCCGCTCAAGATAGAGAATGACTCTCTCACGGACGAGCAGGTCTTGTTCCTCTCCGATATTTTTCCGACCGGCTACATGGCTGCGGAGAATTGCGGCATCGAGAAGGGCGACACGGTCGCGGTCTGGGGCTGTGGCCCGGTCGGGCAGATGACGATCCAGAGCGCGTGGATGCTCGGAGCCGAGCGCGTGATCGCCATAGACACTGTGCCGGAACGTCTCGCGATGGCGCAGAAGCACGGCAAAGCGGAGACCATCAACTTTCAGGACGAGAAAGTTTATGACCGCTTGATGGAGATGACCAAAGGACGCGGCCCAGACCGTTGTGTTGACGCGGTCGGCGCGGAAGCGCACGCCGCCGGCAGTCTCGATTCAGCGCTCGACGCGGCGAAGGCGGCTGTGTATCTCGGCACGGATCGCCCGCACGTCATCCGCGAAGCGATCATATGTTGCCGCAAGGGCGGCACGCTCTCGATCCCCGGCGCTTACGTCGGGGTCATGGACAAGCTGCCGCTCGGCGCTCTGATGAACAAAGGCTTGACGGTCAAGACCGGGCAGACGCATGTGCAGCATTACAACAAACCGCTCCTGCAAAAGATCGAGGCGGGCGAGATTGACCCCAGCTTCATCATCACGCACAGGGTCAAACTCGACGATGCACCGGAAGCCTACAAAACTTTCCGTGACAAGGAAGACGGCTGCATCAAGGTTGTTTTGAAGCCATAAAACGTGATTACTGAAATTCAATATCAGCCGTTGGTCATG
>JBAVPI010000050.1:0-7376 GCA_049692915.1 Pyrinomonadaceae bacterium | reverse complement strand
CCACGCTCTCTCCGGTCTCGACCAACATCACGCCTGCCCCCACCGGCCCGCCCGTCACGCGCGCGATTTCTTCCAAGCGCCCTTGCAAATCTTTCGGCGGACAAGCGCGCCGCACCTCCGACGTCGGCGACGCGGCGACCTGCTCCGCCGCCGTCCCCGTTTCAACAACCTGCGGCTTCGTCCCGCCGCAACCATTAAGGATGCAACAGAGCGTCGCATAGACGCAGACAAACTTGATGAGCCTCTTGATATTGATAATCAAATCGCCGTCTCCTTCACGGAAGTTCGAGACCTCGTTCAGCGTCTCTTCTACGTCCTGTCCATCCCCGTTAACTTCTTGTCTCACGTGCCCGACGTTTGAAAGTATTGCGGGACGCTCTGATTCGCGGGCCGTCTCTAATTCTTCTTGATCCAGTAAGTGTCGCGCATCGCGTATTGCGAGCTTGTGCGCGCCGAGGTGTCCACGAGCCGCGGCGAGATGAAAGCGGTGTGCGGGTTCATGTCCATGCTGCTTCGGGGGTGACGTTGAAGCTGACCGCCTCTGACCTCCGCCTTATAGCTCTTAAAGGGCTTCCCGTTTACTTTCGCGACCACGGTGTACTCGCCGTCCCGCTTCGTCAGGTCGGCCAGCGTCATCCAGCGCACAGGCGTCGCGGGTAGAACAAATTCCTGATAGAGAAACTGCCAGTCGGTTTGCGTCGGCACGACCGGACTTCTGGTCGCCGCGATCTCCTGCGCGCCGTACATCAAATGCAGCGTGACCATCGGATTTTTCGTGCCCGGAGGCAATTCCCGAAGGCTCGTCCACCAACTGAATTCAAGGTGACTGTCGGGCACTTCGGGCCGGTTGGAAAAATAGGCGAGGTCGCGCCAAGGGCCTTCGCGCACGAAGGTGGTTCTGGGATTGAAAGGGTCGTTGCTCTCTTCGCGCTTCATGCTGAAGGGAAGAGTCGTGATCGGCTGGCCGTCAATGTGAACCGAGAGCACGTAATCACCCGGTTCTCCGATGTCCGCCGTGCCCGCGACGGCGTCCGGCTTGAACATCCCGAACGCGGTATAGCTGGCGAGCGGCGTCTCCACGCGCAGGGGGACGGTGCTGACCACTTCGCCATTCGGTCGGGAGATAACGAAGGTCGCTTTCCTGAGACCGGGCGGCGGAAAGACGACTTCCAAGTCTTCGACGAGAAATCCACCCTGATTTTCGTAGAAGCGCAGTTGCATGAATGATTGGTATTCGACGGCGGCCTTGTATGTCTGCGCCGTTGACGCCGGTTGCCCGACAGACTGGCCTGTGCTTCCCGCCGGAACTGACGCAGGCGGCGGTGTTGAAGTTGTCGGCGTTGAAGTCGGGGCGGGCTGATTTTCCCTCGGCCTGAAAATCCTCGGCCCTCTCCTCGGTTGTCCGTAGGCGGAGAGATTAGCCGCGATGACGACGCAAATTACGAAGAAGAATTTTTTCATTCCCCCGTCCTCCACTTTTTTGGTTTATGGCCCGCACGCCGACACAAGGCGGGGTCTGACATTGTTGCTCGGCTTAAAATCATCGGAACGATTCAGAGTTCCGTGGGCGAGACAGGCTTGAACTGCCCGTCCGCGTCGGCGACAAAGTAGAAGTAGCGGAATCGCTTATCGTTCGGATCATCGGAGTGCCACGGCCTCTCGCCTTCGTGCTGAGGGTTCAGGAGACGCGCGCCGGTTGTCGTGACGACATACTGCGAGCCGTCCGAGTTGCCGCCCCGCCATGTCTTGCCATACAGCGCGTCAAAAAGTCGCTCAAGCTTGTCCGGTTTCAGCGTCGGCCCTTTGAGCCAAAGCTCGTCCGATTGTGGGCTGACGCCCTCCACCCAGTCGCCGGGAACTTTGCAGTAGGCCATGCAACGATGGGGCGATGCGGCCTCGAACCCGGAAGGCAGGCGCAATGCGTCGCCGATCATCATCATCAGAATCCGACTCGACGGTTCTTCTTCCGTGTGATGAAGGTCATTGAACGGAAACGCGTAGGTCGCGCCGGGGCCGAAAGGGTTAAGCAGCAAGCCGTCAATTCCCAACTGCGCCGCTTCGTTAATCAAAACATCGCCGCCGACCACAGCCTGCCTCATGGCCGCGCGTTGCTCTTCGCCGAGCTTGGTCAAAAACATGTCGGCGCAATCCGGCGCGGTGAATGCGGCTGCCGGGTTCGACATCCCCATTTGATCGGGCAGCGTGATGATGGGGCCGGACGAGTGATTGAAGACAAGGAAGGCACGATAATTTCTGACAGCCGTTGCGTCAGGCTTTCCCGTCTGTCGCCATCCCTCGAAACTCTCTTCGAGCGCGATGGCGTCCGCCCAGATTTTCCCCGCCTCGATGCCGCCGCCGTCCTGAAACATCCACGTGCGCTCGGTCGGCGAACCGGGATTGACGTACACGGATTTCGTGCCGGGAGCGACCTTGCGAAACAACTCCGTCCCACGGATACCGCCCGCGTATGTGCCGAGCGACGCGCCCTTCGCCTGCGCGACGTATGCGGCTTCCCGATCCGTGAAAATCCACAAACCGTCCGGCGGCAGGCTCGTCTCCGAACTGAGCACGTACGTGCTCTCAACGACGCGATGCTCTTCGCCGCTCTGCGCAAAAAATCCGAGCGGCACGAGCCAACCTTGATGGCTGACGAGCGAACGCATCACGTCATTCACACTCGCACGCTCCGCGCTGTAGGCCACGAGCATGGGCACAGGCCCGGACATCGCCCCGACCGCCGGTTGTCCTCCCTGTGTTGAATGAGTAGCACCGTCGCCGGAAGGCGGACGATTATCTGTTTCCATGTTTGTCTCTCCGTCGGGTTGTGGAAGCTTGAATCCCCAACGTGACGGGGGATTGGAATTGACGTGCGAAGTATGCAAACGCTTGCGGTCGGAAGTTTCGGCGGCGGCGGAATGCGCCGGTATAGTTATCGAGAATACAAAAACAGCCCTCTCGTTTTTCCTTCCCCGTAATTCAACCCACGAGTCTCGACCCGCTCACTTTTCAGCTAACAGCTTTTACGCTTCTCGCCGGTAAAACACAAACATTTTATGAAGAACGCGTGCAATTCTTTGAGCGGCGTTTCGCCGTCTTGGTCGGAAGACTCCGCAGAGCGATTGTCGGCCAACAACTTTTGATCGGGCTGCGCGCGACGGCACAATCACTCCATCAAATATTCCCGAAAGCTAATCTCCGAACTGCAAGCTATCTGTGAGCGGCGCGTCGTCGGGGTGCGTGCGGTCGGCGTACTGGAGTTTGTAGAGACGCCAGTAGAGGCCGCGCAGCGTGAGCAGTTCCTGATGTGAGCCTTGCTCGCGGATTTCGCCGTGATGCATAACGATGATGCGGTCGGCGCGTTGGACGGTGGAGAGCCGGTGCGCGATGACGAGCGAGGTGCGGTCGAGCATGACGCGCTCGATGGCCTGCTGGATGAGTTGTTCGGTCTCTGTATCAATCGAACTGGTCGCTTCGTCGAGTATCAGCAGCGACGGGTCGAAGGCGAGCGCGCGCGCGAAGGAGATGAGTTGTTTCTGCCCGACGGATAATCCCGCGCCGCGCTCGCGCAGTTCGCTTTCGTACTTCTCCGGCAGGCGCTCGATGAAGCGGTCGGCGCGGACTTCGCGCGCGGCCCACTCGACGCGCTCCTGCGTGATCTCCGCACGGCCGAGACGGATGTTGCCGTTGACCGTACCGCTGAAGAGAAACACGTCCTGCAACACGACGGCGAAGTTCTCGCGCAACGCCCTCAAGTCCCACTCGCGCACGTCCACCCCGTCCAAAAGAATCGAGCCGCGCTGCACGTCGTAGAAGCGCATGAGAAGGTTCGTGATCGTCGTCTTACCCGACCCTGTGTGCCCGACGAGCGCGACGGATTGCCCCGGCTCAACCGTGAAGGAGACGCCCTTCAACACCCAATCCTCATCCTTGTAGGCGAACCACACGTCGCGGAACTCGATACGCCCGCGCGCGCGCCCGGTCTTCGCGGGCTGCTCAGGCGTGGTGATGGCGATGGGCAGATCGAGCGTCTTGAAGATGCGGTGCGAGGCGATGATGGCCGCTTGCAGAACATTGTACTTGTCCGAGATGTCGCGAATCGGTTGGAAAAGTCTCTGTGTGTACTGGATGAACGCGACGAGCGCGCCGATGGAGAGCACTTCGCGGCCCGGCGTGTTCTGCATCACGCGATAGCCGCCGTACCAGATGATGAGCGCGACGCCCGCCGCGCCGATCAAGTCAACAAGCGGGAAAAAGACCGAGTAGTAAAAGATCGTCTGGATGTGCGCGCGCCGGTGGTCGTCGTTGATGTCGTGAAACTGCGAGAGCGATTTTTCTTCGCGGTTGAAAATCTGGACGGTCTGCGCGCCCGACAGGTGCTCCTGTAGAAACGAGTTGATGCGCGCGAGTTTCGTGCGGACGAGGTCGTAGCCGCGGCGTGCGTGTTTGCGGAACCATGTCGTCGCGGCGAAAAGAAGCGGCACGGTGACGAGCGCGACAAGCGTCAGACGCCAGTCCATCCAGAACATGATGCCGGCGATGGCAAAGACCGTCACGATGTCGCCCAAACCTTCGATGACGCCCGACGTGAACAACTCGTTCAGAGAGTCCACGTCCGAAGTCAGACGCGTCATCACGCGCCCGACAGGGTTGTGGTCGAAGTAGGCGACCTCCTGATGTTGAAGCTTCGAGTACAACTCGCTTCGCAAGTCGTACATCACGTGCTGGCCGACCGATTGGAGCAGCACGGTCTGTAAATACGAGACGACGAATTGCAAAAGCTTGACGCCGAGAAAGACGAGTGCGATGAGGCCGATGCCGCGCACCCTGTCGTCGTATGTGAGACGCGCGAGAACTTCCTGCGACGGCTTGATGTACCAATCAATCGCGTACTCGAAAAATTTCGGCTCGGCGACGTTGAGCGCATTGACGACAAGCGTCAGCAGCAGCGCCGGTAAAATGAGATAGTTGTAGGGTCTCAAATACCTGAGCAGACGCCGCGCGTTCGCCGGGTCGTAGCCTTTCCCCAACGCTTCTTCTTCGTGATATTGCTTGACTGCTGTTGACATAAATAAAGTGACGTGTGACAGGTGGCAAGCGACGGGCAGGAGACGGCTTTTGACCGCTCGCCCGTCAACGCCTTCATTAACTTGCCGCCAACTCCTCTTCAAGTAACTGACGCTCGTACAGGTCTGCGTACTCGCCGCCTTGCGCGAGCAGTTCGTCGTGCGTGCCGCGCTCGACGATGCGCCCTTCATCGAGGACGCAGATGAGGTCTGCGTCCCGCACGGTCGAAACTCGATGCGAGACGATGAGGCTCGTGCGTTCGCGCATCACGCCGCGCAGTTGCGCGAGAATTTTCTCTTCCGTGTAAGTGTCAACGGCTGAGAGCGCGTCGTCGAGAATCAGGATTTTTGGCTGGCGCATAATCGCGCGGGCAATCGCCGTGCGCTGCTTCTGCCCGCCGGAGAGCGTGATGCCGCGCTCGCCGACGACCGTGTCGAAGCCGTCCGGGAAGTCGCGTATGTCGTCGGAGAGTCCGGCAATCTCCGCGGCCCATTCCACGTCGGCAGGCACGGAGCGCTCGACTCCGAAGGCGACATTTTCGGCGAGCGTATCGCTGAAAAGGAAAGTCTCCTGCGGCACGTAGCCGATGCTGGCGCGCAACTGCGCGAGCGTGTAGTCGTGGATTGAAACGCCATCAACGAAGATCGTGCCGGGAGGCGCTTCGATGAGACGCGAAATCAAATTCATCAGCGTTGACTTGCCCGACCCCGTGCGCCCGACGAAGGCGACCGTCTGTCCCGCCTCGATTGTCAGGTTGATGTCTTTCAACACCGGCCCGGCGAATTCGTTGTAGGTGAAAGTCAGTTGACGAAATTCGATGCGCCCGCGAATCGGCGGTTGCTCGCGCGCATCGGGCCAGTCGGCAATCGCCGGCTCGACGGCAAAGACGGCGTTCATCCTCTTCAAACTCGCCGTCCCACGCTGGTACAGATTGACGACGTAGCCGAGCGCGATGAGCGGCCAGATCAGTCTGGTCAGATAGAGAATAAATTCGACGACCTGCCCCGGCGTGATCTGCCCTGAGATGGCGAGCCGCCCGCCGTACCAGATGATGAGCACGTAGCCCGTGCCGATGACGAATTGCAGGAGCGGTCGCATCACCGCCGAGATGCGCACGAGCGCGAGGTTGCGTTCGGCGTACTGGCGGTTCAGAGAGTTGAAGGCCGCGATCTCGGCGTCTTCCTGCGCGTAGGCGCGCACGACGCGGACGCCGGAAAAATTCTCCTGCGCGCGTGCGGAAATCTGCGCGAAGAAGTCTTGTATCTTCTCGAAGCGCGTGTGCACCTGCTGGCCGAAGTATTTGACCGTGAACGAGACGAGCGGCATCGTGACGAATAAAAGCAGCGTTAGACGCACGCTGATTCGCAACATCAGCGGCAAAATGATGATGACGACGAAAACCGTCTGGAGCGTGTACATAATCATCGGCCCGGCCAGTTGCCTGACCGCGCCGAGGTCGTTCGTCGCACGCGCCATCAAGTCGCCCGTGCGCGTCGTTTGGAAGAAGGAGAGCGGCAGGCGTTGGAGATGCGCGTAGAAGTCCTGACGCAGATCATACTCAACGTCGCGTGACATGCCGATTAAAATTCGTCGCTGCAAAAAGAGGAAGACGCCGCTCAGGATGCTGACGCCGAGGATGATGAGAGCCGAGCGCGTGAGTTTCCACCAGTTGACATCCCCGCTGCTCAGATCGTCAATGGCGTGACGCACGAGCGACGGCACGATCAGGCCGATGGCGACCGACGCCAGAATGCACACGATGCCCGTGATGAGGGCTTTCTTGTACGGCAAAAAATAGCGCGCGAATTTTCTTAAATCGTTCATAAAAGCATTTGAGGCCGCGCGGGGCGGACTCGTCTATCTCGAAGTAAAAATGGAGCGTCTATGATGCTGGATTTTCTCTCACAAGCCAAACGCAGCAGCGCGTGTGCCGTGTCCCGCCCGCGCGCGAACGCCGTCGGTCTTCCCACGCAAGTTGAAGAGGCTGCCAAAAGTCGCAGCCTCTACGGGAGCTTCACGTAATTGATTTGATCGTCAGTCACGCGGAGTCGAGACCCCGGAGTGGCCTGAGTCGGAGGGGGCATCGGAGGTTGCGCCGTCGCACGCTTCGCGTTCCGTGGCGACGCCCGCGGATTCCTGCGCCGTGTCAACGGGTGCGGCGCAGACGCAGTTGCGCCCCGCACGTTTGGCGCTGTAGAGGGCGCGGTCTGCCGCCGCGACGAGCTGGTCGCGCGTCTCGGCTTGAAGAGGAAAAGAGGCGACACCGAGCGATGCCGTGATGCGCCCGGCGGGCAGGTGCGAAGTGCTCTCGA
>JBAVPI010000049.1:0-1991 GCA_049692915.1 Pyrinomonadaceae bacterium | reverse complement strand
CTTCAGACCGCGACCGCTTTCGCCGCGCAGATCGCGCCGGAACTGCCGCGCTTCATCCCGAACTAGCGCGCTTCATCCCGAATCGGGTGAACTGTTTTACGGGAAACGAAGCCTGATTCGGAGTTTTAAGAGCCTGTCTCTCTCGAAAAGATACTTTTTCGAGAACCGAGAGTAGTCAGGATTTAACTTTGACAACTGGAGCCAGACAAACGTTCCTTCGGGGATTTTGGCGATTGCCCCGTCAAGAGTCGCCGGAAGAACGTCGTAGGTCAGGGCGGTGAGCGTCGCGTGTCAAACATTCGATTGATGCGCACGCGCTTGACGCGCCTGACGGCTTCGCACAGGATGAGTCGTTCACGTACCGGTCGCGGCCTTGCCCGCCGTCTTCGGATTCGTGACGACTTGATCGAAGCAGAGTAGAGGCGGTTCGGCAGGCGAACGGAATCCATGCCCGATTCCCGGAGCGAGCGCCGGATGCGCCCAACATGTGAAGGAGTGCCGGTTAATGAATGTTCAAGAGTGCCCGCGCGCCCGGAAAATCCGGGTGTCGCTGCTGTTTCTGCTCGCCGTCGCCGCGTTCGCGGTCGGTTGTTCCAATCCCGAAAAAGCCAAGGCCGAACACCTCAGCCGGGGCGAGAGCCTGCTCAAAGAGGCCAAGTATCAGGAAGCTTCCATCGAGTTCCGCAACGCCATCCAACTCGACGACAAGCTGGCGGCGGCGCACTGGGGACTGGCGCAGGCTTACGAGAAACTCGGTCGCGTCGGCGAGTCGGTCGAAGAGTTGCAGAAGACCGTGCAGCTCGACCCCGCGAACGCCGCCGCGCGCCTCAAGCTCGGCAACGCCTACATCCTCGCCTACAGCAACCCCGCGCAACGCAAGCCGGAATATCTGGACGAGGCCGAACGCTACGCCAGAGAAATTCTCGCCAAGGACGAGAATAATATTGACGGCCAGATTCTGCTGGCGAACGTCGTCTATCTGAAGGGCCAGCCCGATCAGGCGCGCGCCAACGAGCAGGCGCTCAAGATGCTCAAGCACGCCATCGAACTCGACCCGCAGCGCGTCGAGTCCTACATGGGCCTCGCGCATTTCTACCTCAACTCCGGCAAGCCCGCCGATGCCGAAGCGACGTACAAGCAGGCCGTCTCCGTCAACGACCGCTCGTCGCTCGCGCACGTCGAGTACGGCAAGTTCCTCGTCCAGACGAATCATCCGGAGCAAGCCGAGGCGGAGTTCGTCAAGGCCGCCGCGGTTGACCCGCAGAATCGCGACGTGCAGTGGGTGCTCGCCAGCTTCTATCTCATCAACAAACGGATGGACAAGGCCGAGGAAGCCTACAGCGCTTGGGCGCATCTCGACTGGGAGACGCCCGACGGGCGCGCACGCCTCGCGGATTATTACGCCACCGTTGGCCGCTACGACGACGCGGCGAATCTCTATCAGGAGATCAACAACAAGTGGTCGGATTATGCGCGTGGCCGCTATCGCCTCGGCGAGATTCTGCTCCAGCGCGGCGACGCGGCGGGCGCGGGCGCGCAGGTCGCAGACCTTATTAAGCGCGACCCGCACAACATGGACGCGCTCTTTTTGCGGGCGCGCATGAGCCTCGCGAGCAACAAGGTCAAGGACGCGATTAACGACTTGAAGGCCGTGCTCGATCAGGAGCCGCGCTCGCAACTCGGCCTCTACTTCATGTCCGAGGCGCTCTATCGCGACGGTCAATTCGAGGGCGCGCGCGGACGTGCAGGCGAACTCGAACGCTACTACCCGGACTTCCTCCCGGCGAAACTTTTGCAGGTGCAGATCAACTTCGACTCCGGCGACGCCGCCGCCGCCAAGAGGCTCGCCACCGAACTGCTTGAGCGCGTCGCGAAGACCGCGCCCAACGGAGCGCAGTCGCCGCAACTGCTCGCGGACTTGAAGACCAACACGCTGACCCTGCGCGGCAAGTCTAATCTGGCGCTCGCGGGCGCGAGCAAGACTCCTGCGG
>JBAVPI010000048.1:0-2013 GCA_049692915.1 Pyrinomonadaceae bacterium | reverse complement strand
TGACCCGTAGTGCCGACGCCGCCCTGATGGACGATGGCCGCCGCGCGCGGCAGCACTTCGCCGAAAGGCGCGTACTCGAAAGCGGCGACGCCATCCGGCAAAGGGTCGGCGGGACGGTTGCGCTCGTCGCCGATCAAAAGCAGAGCGCGGCGACCCACGGCGCGTGCGGCGGCGATTGAATCACGATAAAAATCCTTTGCCACCCAGATGGCCGAAGAGCCGAGCGTGAAGATGACGGGCGGCGGCCCGGCGTCGAGAAATTCCGAGAGTTCGGGCGCGAGTCCCGGCCCGTCGTCGAAGCGGTCGCGCCGGTCGTAGAACGGGAAGCCGGTGAGGCGCGCGTTCGCGGGCCAGTCGGGTTGCGGCTCGCCGAGCACCGACGAGTAGAGCGCGAGCACGAGTGTCGGCGAGTGCTGACCTTCGATGATTGGATTGTGGCCGCGCGGCAGTCCGAGTTCAGCGCGCAATTTGTAAACCGGCTCTAACAACGAGTCGATTTTGAATCTTGCGAGACGCATGACCAGACGAACGACGTGGGGACTGAGCGTCATCAATTTATGCAGCGCAGGTAGCTGCGGCGGCACGGGCGGGTCGTAGATTGACAGGAAAGAGGCCGGTGCGAGGACGCTTGAAACCCACTTGATGCCGGTCTTCTGCGCGACGAGCGGGCCGACGAGCGGGAGCGGATGCGTGAGCAGGAGGTCTGCGCCGCGCGCCGCTGCGAGCAGGTCTTCGTAGGCGTCGCGCAGGTGCGGCAGGATCATCGTCTTGAGCAGTTTCTCCGGCCCCTGCTTCGCGTCCACGACGCTCTCGACCATCGCCGCCACCTTATCCGGCTCGTCGTATGAAGGCATGTCTGGACGGACGCGGCGCGACTCGATGCCGAGCGGCTCAAGCTTCTCGCGATACATTTCGGTGGTGGCGACGATGGGCGTGTGCCCGCGTCTCTTCAACTCAAGCGCGATGGCGATGTAGGGGTGCAAATCGCCGAACGAGCCGAACGTCGAGATGACGATTCGTTTTCCCGTCGTATGTAGGCTCATCGTGATGTCTCTTGTCCGGCGTCGCACGGACGCTAATTCAATGTGATGCGTCCCTGTCGCGCACCGCCGTTACGTCTCCGGCGTGGATGATTCTGATTTCCCCCGCGTCTGTTTCTACACGTAAAGCGCCGTCCGGTTCAAGCCCGCGCGTCCGCCCCTCGAACGTCTCGCCCGCAAGCGCGACGTGGACGCGCTTCCCTTCCGCGAAGGATGATCGCGATGTCCATTCGCCGATGAGCAGGCCCGCGCCCTCTGCGGACTGTAACGCCTCGTAGCGCGCAGGGAGCGTCCGGGTCAGCGCAAGCAGGAGCGTCTCGGCTTCCGGCGCGTGCCCCGTCTGTGCCTCGACGGAAGTCGCCGTTTCATTTAGTTCGGGTGGAAACGCGCCGTCGCTGAGGTTGATGCCGACGCCGACGATACAGGCACGACCACGGCGCGTCTCCGCCGTCTCGGCGAGAATGCCGCACAGCTTGCGCCCGCCCGCGAGGATGTCGTTCGGCCATTTGATGTCCGTCGCCAATCCGCACGAGGCGGCCAGCGCATCGTGCACGGCGACTGCCACGGCCAGCGTCACGAGCGGCCACCTGTCCAACTCGAAGCGCGGTCGCAGGAGAATGCTGAAGTAGAGTCCCGCGTCCTTAGGCGAAGCCCACGCGCGTTGAAGACGACCGCGCCCCGCCGTCTGTTCGCGCGCGACGATGCACAGACCCTCCGGCGCACCCGCGACGGCCTGCCTGAGCGCCTCGGTGTTTGTCGAGGGCAGAGATTCAAAGCGCAGGATGTTGAAAGCTAAAGTTTGATTCATGCGAGCCGGCAACACCCGTCCTCTCTTTCATACCCTCAGGCAGAGAAATTTTTCACACGTCTATTTAACGCGGGACGGATGAAAGGGGGGACGTGGCACAGCACGCGGCGCAACGCCCACGCCTCGTATTCGAGAAAGAGTTTGAAGTTGATGCGGTAAAGATTG
>JBAVPI010000047.1:0-4260 GCA_049692915.1 Pyrinomonadaceae bacterium | reverse complement strand
CTTCGATGTTGTTCTGCTCGTCGGTCGCGACCGACGGGTCTGTGATGCCGGCGATTCTCAACGTCGCGGAATCGCCGCTCTCGTTGGAGGCCGAACCCGATGGTTGCAGGCGGCTGCCGAAGCGGTCGAAGCAGGCCACCGTCCCTGCGGCGAAGACCGACGACAACAGTGCGATGCACAGGATTTGACGTGCCGAAAGTTTATACATGGCTTTGTTCCCTGAAAATTTCATGACCCATAATTTCGCGAGGCCGAAACATTAAGATGCCGTCCGACTCCGCGACAGTTGTGCGCCCGACGGAAGCTATGGCGACTAAACGGGGCGCACCGAGTTGATTCTAATACGAGACGACGCGCATCAGGGTTCAACGGCCGACGCGCCTGCGCGAGCGTTGCCGACGCGTCGCGATCATCGTCTCATCAAATAGACTTCGGCACAGAACGATAAAAGGTTCCAATGGTATCCGCTCTGTCTCGGTGAAGCAGGGACGGCGGAGTCTTAAATCACGAGGTTTAATTTAGGAAAACAGCGCGAGGAAGGTGTCGGGCAGGTGAGAGAAGAGAGCGGCGAGCGCGTCGGGAGCGTGCCAGCCGAGAGCCGACGCGCCCGTGGCCGCGTGCACGAGCATCAGCGCCAGATAGAGTCCGAGGACGAGACGCATCCCGCGCCGTGCCAGCGGCAGGTGCGAGCAGCGGTAGAGCGTGTAGGCCACGAGCGCGCCGACCGTGAGTTTCGTCAGGAGAAACGGCGTGTTGCCTGCGTCGAGCAGGCGTGCCATCAAGCCGTTGCCTTCCGTCGCCCATCCCGCACGCACCCAGATGAGTGTCAGTTGCGCGTCGAGCCAGTTAAGGACGAAAAGCAGAAGGCTTTTGGAAAAGGCGCTCATCGAGGGTTCGCTCCCTTTACGGCCAACTTTGTTTTACGCGTGCCCCCTGAAACGACCGAACCCCCAATCCGCGAATTGGGGGTTCAGGCTCGTCACACCAAAGGAGGTAACGCTAACTCACTTACCTATGCCGGGAATACATTGCCAATGGCGCGCGGTTTCCGAAAGAGCCGAAACGGTCAACAGATGAATCGCGCGAAATCAGAATTAATCGAGACTGAATCAGAATTAATTGAGGCTCGCCCGCATCCATTGACGATTCAGGAAGCCACCGCTTCGTCGGCGGTGACGATGCGGAGGCCGGGCGATTCTTGAAGCACACGCGTGTAGGGCGGGACGCTGTGCGTCAGCCAGACGTTGCCGCCGATGCGGCTGCCGCGCCCGATGACCGTCTCGCCGCCGAGAATGGTCGCGCCCGCGTAAACGACCACACCATCCTCGATGGTCGGGTGACGCTTGGTGTCGCGGACGAGCCGCCCGTCTGCGTCCCTGTCGAAAGAGAAAGCGCCGAGCGTCACGCCCTGATAGAGCTTGACGTTGTCGCCGATGACCGCCGTGCCGCCGATGACGACGCCCGTGCCGTGGTCTATAAAAAAGCCCGCACCGATGCGTGTGCCGGGGTGTATGTCAATTCCCGTGTGCTGGTGCGCCTGCTCGGTCATCATGCGCGGGATGAGCGGCACGCCCAGACGATAAAGCTCGTGCGCGAGCCGGTAGGTCGCCACCGCATGGAGGCCGGGGTAACTGAAGATGATTTCGTCGTAGCAGGTCGCCGCCGGGTCGCCTTCGTAGGCCGCACGCACGTCGTCCGCCAGAGACTCGCGCAGGCGTGGAAGCTGCGACAGAAACTCTTCGGCGCATTCGGTCGCCTGTCGCTCCGTGACGGGACAGGCCGCGTCAAGCGTCTGGTCGTGGTTGATGGCGCGGCTAATCTGCTCGGTCAAAGTCTCGTAGAGCCACGCCATGCGCGACTCGACGTGCAGGCGAAGGTTCGCGCCCGTCAATCCTTGCGCGCCCGTATAGCCGGGGAAGAGCAGTTCGTGAAGCGCGGCCAGCACGCCGACGACTTCGTCGCGCGACGGCAGCGGGCGTCGGTCGAGGTGGTGAATTTTCACGCCCCCGCCCTTGTACGACGCGACGAGCGCGTCGGCTGCCCTGTTCACCTTGTCGTTCATAAAAAAGCGACGAGCAATCAGCGGCCGGCAACGGGCTGTGCCGAAGCTGACCGCCGACCGCTGACTGCGGATAGCCTGATTGCTGACCGCTCTACTCGATTTCTATTCCGCGCTCTCCGGCGATGCCGCGGGCTTTCATGATGATGTCGTCGTCGGGCGGCTCCGTGCCCTGCATCCAGCCTTCGACTTCCTTGACGGGCCGGCCCAGAGCGATGGCGAATTTTTCGTCGTCGGCTTCAAAGCCGCTGTCCCGCAAACGCTTCAAGATCGCGAGGCCCGCCGCCTCATCCGTGCCGCGGTCGTCAAGCGCTTCGTTGTTCTCGTTCATGTTGTTAGCTTCGGTCATCCCTTGTGTCTCTCCCTATGGTTGATCGCCGATGGTGGCCTGATATCCTAAATCCTGTATCTTCTTGATGAGCGTCTTCTGCGCCACGGTCTCGTCGTCGTATTCGACGTTGGCGGTCTTGCCGTTGAAGGTGACATCCGCGCGGCGCACGCCCGCCGTTTCCTCCAGCGTCTCTTTGATGTCAACCGCGCACGACTCGCAGTGCATGCCCTGTATGTGAAACTCCGCCTTCATTGCAACCCTCCTTGAAAGCGCCGTCCGACGCCGGGCTGATGGCCGCGATTGGCTCGACGACGCGCAAATTTTCTCTTGCCGGAAGTTGCGGCTATTATATCCCACACCGCGCCGCGCCCGCCAAGGACGCGCGCCGTCGTGAAGGTTGAAGAGATCGTCTATGAGCGAACGGGAGACCCTCTCGACGATAGCCGAAGCACTCGTCGAGGCGACGTTTATTTTACGCAAAGCGGGCGTCGCGGAGTCGCGGCGCGACGCGGGCACGCTGCTCATGTACGCGCTCAAGCGCGACCGCGCGTTCCTCATCACGCACAGCGATGCGGACGTTGAAGACGAAGACCTCGCGCGTTTTCGTCAATGGGTCGCGCGTCGCGCCGCGGGCGAGCCTCTGCAATACATCACCGGACGGCAGGAATTTTACGGCCTCGAATTTGAAGTCACGCCCGACGTGTTGATACCGCGTCCCGAAACGGAACTACTCGTCGAACAGTCGCTGGCACTTCTGCGAGACACGAGCGAGCCGCGCGTCTGCGACGTTGGCACGGGGTCTGGCTGCATCACGGTCGCGCTCCTGCATGAACGCGCGGACATGCGCGCCGTCGCACTCGACATCTCGCCCGCCGCCCTTCAAGTCGCCGCACGCAACGCCGCCCTTCACGTGGTCAAAGAGCGAGTCGAGTTCCGCGTCTCCGACTGTTTCGATGCGCTCACCCGCGACGGCGAACATCACAGCGGCGCGACGTTCGACATCATCGTCTCGAACCCGCCCTACATCGCCGCCGACGAGATCGGCGACTTGCAACGCGAAGTCCGCGAACACGAGCCGCGCGCGGCGCTCACGCCCGGCGGCGACGGCCTCGATATGATCCGCCGCCTCGTCGCGGAAGCGCCGTCGTTCCTCGTCAACGGCGGCCACTTCCTCTTCGAGATCGGCTTCAATCAACACCGGGCGGTGCGCGAATTGATTGACCCGCGCGTGTGGACGCTGCTCGACATCCACACGGATTTACAAGGCATCCCGCGCGTCGTCGCACTCCGGCGCGCGAAGTAGATTGCGCCCGTCACGCGTGCTAGAATCCGCACACTCGAAAAGCAGGAGTCGAAAGTCGGGGGCTGGAAGTCAGTCGAAACTGTCTTCACTCATCTCTGACCTACGGCCTCCGACCTCTTTTTTTATGGACAAACTTCTGATTAAAGGCGGGCGGCCCATCGAGGGGCGCGTCGGTATCAGCGGGGCGAAAAACTCCGCGCTGCCGTGCATGGTCGCGCCGCTGTTGACGGCTGAGACCGTCACGCTTCACAACGTCCCGTACGTGCGCGACTGCCTGACGCAGCGACGCCTGCTCGAAGACCTCGGCGCGACCGTGCTCGTGCCCGACCTGCGCACGCACAAGATCACGGCCTCGCACATCGAACTTTTTGAAGCGCCGTATGAACTCGTCAAAACGATGCGCGCGTCCGTGCTCGTGCTGGGGCCGCTGCTCGCGCGATTCGGCAAGGCGAAGGTGAGCCTGCCGGGCGGCTGCGCCATCGGCACGCGCCCGATTGACTTGCACCTCGAAGCCTTGAAGCGACTCGGCGCGGAAGTGAGTCTGGAAGAGGGCTACGTCGTGGCGCG
>JBAVPI010000046.1:0-7869 GCA_049692915.1 Pyrinomonadaceae bacterium | reverse complement strand
ACCTTGCGGAACGCGTGCGGGTCGCCGGGCGATAGGCGACGCGCGAAGTCGTCGCCGGTGCAGCCGCGTTGCGCGTAGTGTTAACTGCCGCCGTGTCGTTCTCGCGGAGAGCTTTCACCCCGTCGGTGAAACCGTCACGATAAGCATCTCTCTCGTCAGGCGTCAGATTATTTTCGCTGTTGGCCGCGACTTCCGTTTTCGCCGCCACGGGAAGCGATTGATCGTTAACGGCGGAATTGTTGTCGAGGTTGCTCTGCGTCGCTGTCGTCGGGACGGTCTGGTTGGCCGCCGCATCCGTGCCTGTGCCGGGACGCATCACGAAAGCGCCGACTGTCCCGCCAAGCAGGGCAGCCACGAGAGCCACCGGTAAAATTTTTCTGTTAGTCATGGATTCAATCTCTCCTCATTACAAATTATTGCCGAATTGTTTAGATTAGTCGTAGTCGCACATCACTAATTGCTGGCAAGCACCGTTCCTCACAACTCTCTCACTCGGACACATCCCGCGCTTGCATTCTGAAGAACGCGCTTTATCTATATCTTCACACATGCACGCATTCGATTTGTCGCCGAATTGCAAGACGCCGCCATCAGCCGCCGCTCGGAGCGCATTCGCTTCTCACACGATATGGATTACACGTAAACCAAATCATCAAGGCGGATTTACGCGACGCTATTGCCATTAACTCGAAATCCATCAACTCAAAAATTTTCGCCGGGGCATGTCTCGCACCGGCATCATTGGACGACATATCAACTCCGAGGCTATAATCCGCACTTCTAGCTCGCCCCGAAATATTTGGAGGTTCAACACCTAATCGTGTCCACGTCTAGTTCTGCGTTTCGACTCGCCGCGCGCCTTGAACGGGTCGGTTTTTCCGACATCGTTAAAATCCGCAACAAGATTATGGAGTTGCGTGCGGGCGGCGCAACCGTCTATCAGTTCGAGGGTGGCGAACCGTTTGTGACCACTCCCGACCCGATCAAAGAGGCAATGACGAGTGCGCTGCAAGAGAACAAGACGCGCTATGCTCCCTCGTCCGGCATCCTTGAACTGCGCGAGGCGATTACCGCGAAGCTGAACGAGCGCAATCGCATCAATGCGCGCGCGGAGGATGTCGTTATCCTCAACGGGGGGATGCAGGGACTGTTCGGCGCGTTCCAGTCGGTCGTTGACCCCGGCGATGAAGTTCTGGTCTTCTCACCCTTCTGGACGCCGATTAAAGACCTGATCGCACACTGCCGCGGCAACACCGTGCTCGTGCCTACTTCGGAAACCAGACGCGACGGTTTCGCCGAGACGCTCGCGCGCTATGCGACCGGAAAGACGCGCGCCATTTATTACAACACGCCGCAGAATCCTTCGGGCGTCGTCTTCACGCGCGAAGAGGCCGAGGCGGTCGCGCGTTTCGCACGCGAGCGCGATCTCATCGTCATCGCCGACGAGGCTTACGAAGACCTCGTCTACGACGGCGAACACGTCTCCATCGCCTCGCTCGAAGGCATGTTCGAGCGCACGATCACCGCCTACACGATGTCGAAGTCGTTTGCCATGACGGGCTGGCGCATCGGGTACGCCGTCGCCGCCGAGCCGTGGATGAGCGGCATCAAAAAGTGCCTGCTCTATTCGACCAACGGAGTCTCGACGCCTTCGCAGTGGGCCGCGCTCGCCGCCTTCGAGTTGCCTTCCGGTTTCTTCGAGACGATCCGCCGCGAATATCGCACGCGGCGCGATCTGTTAGTCTCCGGCCTGAACGAAATCGGCCTCACCTGTCCCGCGCCCGCAGGAGCCTTCTACGCCTTCCCGGACGTTTCGCGCCTGAGCACTGACAGCCGCGCCGCCGCCGACATCCTGCTCGAACGCGCGCAGGTCGCGACCGTTCCCGGCAACGTCTTCGGCGAACACGGCGAAGGCCACCTCCGCTTCTCCTTCTCCACCTCGCCGCAGATCATCGAAGCCGGTCTCGACTCGATGCGCCGCAATCTTTAAGGGACGAGGGGCGAAGGATGAACGATGAACGAGAGCCAGCGCGCCGCAGCGAGTTCGACTTCATCGAGAGCATCCGCCGTCAACAACTGAAACGCTCCGGCGTTCCCTTAAACTCATCCCCCGCCGCCCACCATTCATCGCTCCTTCAAGGCATCGGCGACGACGCCGCCGTCATTCGACAAAGGAGCGTATTCGACTCCATCATCACCACCGACCTCCTCGTCGAAGGTATAGATTTCGACCTCGACTCTTTTAAAACTTCCCCGCGTGACATCGGCCACAAGGCGCTCGCCGTTTCGCTCTCCGACATCGCCGCGATGGGCGCGCGACCGCTCTGGGCGCTTCTCTCGGTGGGCGTCCCGCAGACGCGCTGGGACGATTCTTTTCTCGACAAGTTTTACGGGGGCGTCCGCGCGCTCGCCGCACCGCACGGCGTCGTGATTATCGGCGGAGACATCTCGCGCACGCCTGAGCGCGTCGTCGTTGATTCAATCGTCATCGGCGAAACGCCACGTGGCCGCGCCGTTCTGCGTTCGGGCGCACGAGCAGGCGATCTGATCTACGTCACAGGCTCGCTCGGCGGCGCGTCCGCCGGTCTGAAGATTCTTCAAGAGGGTGCGCGCTCGAATGCGAATGCGCCCCTCACACGCGCCCGGCGCGTTCTCGTCCGACGCCAGACCAGACCCACGCCGCGCGTCGAGTGGGGGCGATTCCTCGGCGAGCACAAACTCGCCACCGCGATGATTGACCTCAGCGACGGACTCTCCTCAGACCTCGCGCACCTCTGCCGCGAGAGCGCGACCGGCGCAATCATCGAGTCGTCAACTCTGCCCATAGACGCATCAATCAAACGCGCCGGACTGACTGAGGCGGAAGCGCTTTCGCACGCCCTCAACGGCGGCGAGGATTTCGAGTTGCTGTTCACCGTGCGCCCGCGCGATGAGAAGAGGTTGCCGCTTGAAGTCGGCGGCGTGCCCGTCACGCGCATTGGTCGCATGACGGGCACGGCCTGCGATATTCGTTTGATGACGGGCGGGCGCGCAGGAGTTCTCAAGCCCTCCGGCTTTCAACATTTCGTGCGCGGCAGGCGTTGAAATGAAACTCCATTGAAGGCGTGTTGTTTGACTCGCCGCCCGTCCTTGCCTAGACTCACAAGCCAGACGACGGGCGATCCGCGTCACATTTGAGATGCTTAAATTCTTCAACACACTTTCCGGCCAACTCGAAGAGTTTCGCCCCATCCGTGAAGGCGAGGTCGGTATCTATTTTTGCGGCCCGACCGTCTGGGACTACGCGCACATCGGGAACTTTCGCTCGCTCGGCGTCTTCGGCGATCTGCTGCGTCGTTATCTGAAATACAAGGGCTTCAAGGTCACGCACGTCATGAACATCACGGACGTGGAAGACCGCATCATCAAATTTGCGCAGGAGAAGGGCGTCACGATTGACGAATACACGGGGCGCTTCATCGAGGCGTTGTGGGAAGACTTTGACGCGCTCGGCTGTGAGCGCCCCGACATCATCCCGCGCGCGACGCGTCACATTCCTGAGATGGTTTCGCTTATCGAAACACTCGTCGAGGGCGGGCACGCCTATGCGTCCGAAGGCTCTTACTACTATCGCATCACCTCGTTTCCCGAATACGGCAAGCTCTCGAAGATTAACTTCGCGGGCAACATCGTCGGCGCGAGCGAGCGCGTGGCGACCGACAAGTACGAGAAAGAGGACGCGCGCGATTTCGCTCTCTGGAAAGCGCAGGAGTCTGCGGACGAACCCGCTTGGGACACGCCGCTCGGTGCGGGTCGTCCCGGCTGGCACATCGAATGCTCCGCGATGTCCATGAAGTATCTCGGCGAGACGTTCGACATTCATGCAGGCGGAGTTGACCTCATCTTCCCGCACCACGAGAACGAGATCGCGCAGAGCGAGGCCGCGACCGGCAAAAAGTTTTCCAACTACTGGCTCCACGCCGAACACCTCAAAGTCGAAGGCGAAAGCATGTCGAAAACGAAGGGCAACTACTTCACCTTCCGCGATCTTCGCGAAAAGGGTTTCGAGCCGATTGCCATTCGCTATCTGTTGTTGAGCGTGCCTTATCGCAAGCAACTCAACTTCACCTTCGAGGGCTTGCGCGGCGCGGAGAAGACAGTCGCTTCCCTGCGCGACTTTCGCACGCGGCTGCGCGACGCGCGCACCGAAGCCGGGTCGAACACGGAACTTCAAGCCGCCGCCGCGCGCTCGCTCCGTGAGTTCGAGGCCGGACTCGACGACGATCTCAACACCTCGGTCGCGCTCGCGGCGATTCACAATCTCTCGCGCGAAGTGAATCGCGCGCTCGACGGCTGCTCGTTGCGCGCCGACGACCAGCGCGAACTGCTCGAACTCATCGCGCGCTTCGATTCAGTCCTCAACATCTTCGGCGACGGAGCGGAGCGCGAACTGCTCGATGCCGAGATTCAAGCTTTGATTGACGAGCGGCAGGAGGCACGCCATCGCCGCGACTTTTCGCGCGCCGACGAAATTCGTGTTGACTTGGCCGGACGCGGCATCGTCCTCGAAGACACGCCCGGCGGCGTTCGCTGGAAACGGCGCGGCGCGTGATGGTAAGATGCGTGTCGAACTAAGCGGCGGCGGCAAATGCCCGGCAGCAATGCTTTAAGAGCGTCGCCCTATTCGCCATACTCTTCAGTCAATCGCAATTTTCGACATGACCTACTTTCAGTCCACGAACTACCGCCCGCTCGACGCCCGCGCCAACATTTTCGCGGACTAGCCGCCTCTCTCTTTCAACGTCAACGCCGTTCCCGTCCTCGGAATCAATTGTCATCGCCTCGCTCTTTACGAAGGAGAAACACTATGTCCGCCATCGCCACCGCGCAAAGACCTGAGATTAAGACAGAACTGCCCGGCCCTCTGGGACGCCAGATCATCGAAGCCGACGCACAGTACGTGACGCCTTCGTACCCGCGCCCCGACTTCAAGTTAGTCGCCGACCACGCCTCCGGCGTGTGGGTCACGGACGTTGACGGCAACGTCTTTCTCGACTGCAACGCGGGCGTCGCCGTCTGCTCGACCGGCCACTGCCACCCTGAAGTCGTCAAAGCGATTCAGGATCAGGCCGCGCGACTCATCCACATGTGCGGCACGGATTTTTACTACCGGCACATGCCGCAACTCGCGCAGAAGCTCGACGAGATCGTGCCCGTGCCTTCGCCGACGCGCACGCACTTCGCCAACAGCGGCACGGAGGCTGTCGAGACGGCCTTGAAACTCGCCATCCACGCCACGGGCCGCGAGAAATTCATCGCCTTCTTCAACAGCTTTCACGGGCGCACGATGGGAAGCTTGTCGCTCACCTCTTCGCGCGTCGCGCAACGCACGGGATTTAAACGGCAGGTGCTCGACGTGGTGCACGTCCCCTACCCGAACGTCTTTCGTCATCCTTTCACGGGCCAGAAGTCCGACGCGGCAACCGTCAGTCGCGACTGTCTCGCATGGATCGAGGAGCGCCTGTTCAAGACGACGACGCCTCCGTCGGAAGTCGCGGGCATCATCGTCGAAGCCGTGCAGGGCGAGGGCGGTTACATCCCCGCGCCGAAGGAATTTTTGCACGGCCTGCGACGCATCTGCGACGAGCACGGCATCATGCTGATCGTTGACGAGGTGCAGTCCGGCATGGGCCGCACGGGCAAGATGTTCGCCTGCGACCACTACGACCTCAAGCCGGATATCATCACGCTCGCGAAGGGCATCGCGTCGGGCATCCCGATGGGAGCGTGCGTGGCGCGAGCCGACTTGATGGATTGGAAGCCGGGCGCGCACGCTTCGACCTTCGGCGGCAATCCGGTCGCCATCGCCTCCGCTCTGAAGACGATTGAGATATTGGAGCGCGAACTCGTCGCCAACAGCGCGGAGGTCGGCGGCTACTTACAGGAGGGCCTGCGCGAGTTGATGACGAAGCACGACTGCGTGGGCGACGTGCGCGGCTTCGGGATGATGCTCGGCGTCGAGTTCGTCGAAAGCAAAGAGACGTTGAAGCCCGCGCCTGAACTGCGCAACCGCGTCGAGATGGAATGCTACAAGCGCGGCCTGATTATCCTCGGCGCGGGTCACAATACGATTCGCTGGTCGCCGCCGCTCATCCTCTCGAAAGAGAACGTGGACGTGGCGCTTGAGATTTTCGACGAGGCGATTACCGCCGCGTCCGCTTGAAGATAAAACGCGTGGCGAGCGACGCGCGACGAGACGCAAAAGCAGCCGCCGCTTTTCGCTCGCCACGCGTCGTTCGCCCTTCGTCTTATTCCGCATTTGACTTGCCGCCGATGGAACATTAAAGTTTGCACGCTTCCCGACGGTGTGCGGGCTGGCCGGGGCTGAAGGGGCTGCCCGCCGCTCTGCGACATCCGACTTCGTTGTTTTGAATTTCCACCTTAATCACAAGGCCATCAATTTACTTCCGAGGAGTTCCCATGTCTTTTTTCAGGAAACTGCGTCTGCCACTCGTCTGCCTGCTGGCGCTCGCACTGACTTCCGCTTTCATGCTGCCGTCCACACAGGCGCAGGCGAGCGGCTACACCGTCACCGACCTCGGAACACTCGGCGCTAATCCGAGCAAGGGTTTCGGGATTAACAACAGCAGCAACGTCGTCGGCAATTCCTACGTTAATTCCGGCGACTTCAGCCCGCAGCCCTTCTTCTGGAGCGCGGGCACGATGACCAACCTCGGAAACTTCGGCGGCGACGGCGGCGCGGCCTTCGCCGTCAACGATTCCAACTTCGCCGTCGGCGACGCAGACTTACCTTCCGGCACGACGCACCCTTTCATCTGGTCGCCCTCCACTTCCCTTCAAGACATCGGCACGCTCGGCGGCGACTTCGCCGTCGCGTGGGACATCAACAACGCCAACAAAGTCGTCGGCCAGTCCGAGACCAGCCCTCTCGTTGACCGCGCCTTCGTGTGGACGGTTGGCACGGGCATGCAATCGCTCGGCACGCTGCCCGGCGGATCGAGCAGCACGGCGCGCGGCATCAACAACAACGATCAGATCGTCGGCGAGTCCGGCACGACTTCGGGCGAGACGCACGCCTTTCTCTACTCCGGCGGCACGATGAGCGACATCGGCACGCTCGGCGGCAATCGGAGTTTCGCTTACAAGATTAATGATTCGGCCAAGGTGGTCGGCTATTCGAGGATTAACAACGTCGGCATCAACCCGCCCTTCCACGCTTTCAGCTACACGACGGGCGGCGGCATGTTTGACTTGAACACGCTCGCCGGCGGCACGTCCAGCGCGGCCTACGACATCAACGGCAGCGGAGTCATCGTCGGCTACTCGGAAGTCGCCGGAGGCGTCCATCACGCCTTCGTCTATGACACGCAGAGCGGCATGCGCGATCTCAACACGCTGACCGCGGGCAGCAACTGGACGCTACAGGAGGCGCAGGGCATCAACGACGCCGGGCAGATTACTGGCTTCGGCCTCAACCCCGACGGCGCGCTCCACGCGTTCCTGCTGACGCCGAACACTCCCCAGACCCTCACCATCAGCGGGCAGGTGACGGAGAACGGCACGGGTTTGGCAGGCGTCACCGTAACTCTCGGCGGCTCGGCTTCGGCCACCACCCAGACGAACGCCACCGGCAATTATTCATTCGCGAATCTGACCGCTGGCGGCAACTATACCGTGACGCCTTCTCTCACGAACTACACCTTCGTGCCGCCGCAGGCAACTTTCAACAACCTCGCCTCGAACGCGACGGCCAACTTCGTCGCGACCTTTAACGGCACGCCGCCGCCGGTCGGCTTGCAGTACTACCCGCTGGCGCATCCGGTGCGCATCCTCGACACGAGGGCCGGACAGACGGCCTGCGACACGCCC
>JBAVPI010000045.1:0-7449 GCA_049692915.1 Pyrinomonadaceae bacterium | reverse complement strand
ATCCGCACGCTGGCTCAGTGAACAAGCGGGCGGAAGTTGCGGCGAATGTCAAAGAAACAGGGCGAATTGACCAGCCGGTCAAGGTCAAGCGCCCGCCGCGAGAATTCGTTGAAGGTTCTGGTCGGCGCGCCGTCGGCCGGGTCTGCGACGTTGATTCCGGTCATAAAGCCGGAGAGGCCCGCCGGGGTTCCGAAGGGTGCAGGCTTGACGTGAGTGAAAACGGTGTTCGTCTCACCGGCGTGGCACGCGTTGCAGGTGTTGACCGAGAAGAGGTGCCGCGCTTGTCGATTGGTGATGGCAATGGTCGGGCCGTCATTCCAGAACACGCCGAAGGGTACGTCCGAAGCGTTTGAGAGGAATTTCTGACCGAGCCAGAACTCCGGCACGTCGTGCGTCTGTGTGAGGATGCGCGGCGTGTCGAAGTTGACGTACTGGGCCGTCAGGTCTGTGTTCAGGAGCGACGTGTGGGGCGTGAGCTTGACGTTCATCTCCTGCAAATGACCGTCGTTGGGTGGCGGCAGTCGGAACTCACGCATCTGCCACTGGTTGTCCGGGAACGGGTTGGCGATGGCGATCTCGTTGGTGCGGAGTTGATTGAGGGCGCTGCCATTGGGCTTGCGCGGGGCGGCGTTGGCTCTCGTGAACTGGTCGGTGATGTTTTGCAGCGCCGCGTTGTAGGCGGACGAGCCGAGCGCGAAGTTCCTCAGGTTATACCACTGCCGCCCCCAATCCCTGATGCCGCAGCCCGTGCGGTCAATGCCGTACTCTAAGATGACCGTGAATTGCGTCGGCGAACAGGCCGTCTGCGGCAGCCCCGTGTAGGGGTCAATGCCCCCCGTCTGACGCATGTCCATGACGCCGAAGACGAAGCGCCCTTCACCGGCGCTGCCGCCGCCGTAGACGGAGTTATTGCGCAGGTCAACGCGATTGACGATGGCGAGCAGGCGGAACGGGGCCTTCGAGAGGTCGAGCGGCCTGCCGATGCCGCCGGAGGCGATCTCCCACGGGTCAATGATGAGCTGTTTAATCTGCTGGCGCTTGGCCGCCGTCCAGCCGTTGGCCGTCGTCTGGTCATTCATCCATTTGTCGAGCCACTTGCGGACGAACGTGGAAGGATTGATCCCCGTGCGCGGCTGGTTCGCCATCTGCTGCATGAGGTTGCCGAACGTCCACGCGCCCAGACGCGTCCCCCGGCCGGTGCATGGATTGAAGGTGCGCGTCGGGTCTTCGACGACCCTGATATCGGTGATCACGAGCGAGCGCGCCGGGTCTACGCCGCGCGCCGTGCCGATGGGGTTGAGGGGCACGATCTGACCGGGCCGCACGTTACGGAAATCAACTTTGGGAACCGCACGTATCCCCTGACGGTCGCGCCCCTCTTCAAAGTTGGGTTGCAGCACCGAGTCCGTCGAGGCCAGCGATTCGTCGTCGCCCGTCTTGGTGGTCGCCGCCGCCGCGCTAGCGTCGGTCTCGCCTGCGCTCCGCGAGGAAGCGGGCGTAGCGGTTTCGTCCTGCGGCGGGGTGGACGCCGGGTCTGCGTTGAGTTTGTCCACGCGATCCTGATTGTCTGCCAGATCGTTGAAGTCGAGGGAGATGATGGCCGAGTACGTGCCGTCTCTCGCCACTTCATCGGCTCCCGTGCCGTCGTCTGTGAGTACTACGTCCCGATCATCAATTATAGTTTTGACGGCGGAGCCGACTTTTTCCTCCGGGGCGAAACGCACCAGCAGGCGCGCGTTACCCTCCGCGGTCGGCGCTTCCAGAGGCGTCGTCTCCATCGAGACGACGCGCGGCGGGGCGTCGCTCAAATCGGTGGCCGCCTCCGTCCGGCTCGACGACGAGCCGAACCACATGCTTCCGGCAAACAAGATCACCGTTAAAGTTATCGTGCAGAGCTTGATGACCTGCATTTTACTGTTTCTCATAGGTCTCCTTCCGTGTGGTGAGACCGAGCTGTGGGCAGCCCGGCGACTGGAAAATAACTAATCCGGCGCGCCCGACGGCGACCGGAGAATAGTTCCGTGACAAAAGCAAGTCACAAGGGCAAGAATTCAGAAGATCACTGTCCGTGAGGGCTTTAGCTGCACGCGCGAAAAGCTTTATGCGAAGGCGGCTCATGTCCTACAGCCTGCGTGACATCAGGCATAGTTATCCCATCACGCTGGTCATCCTTTCCGGGACGGAATCAGCGCCGGTTTGCGACTCGCGCATGCGTTCGGATGTGGTGAACAACTGCCGCCTCCGACATTCGTCGGAAGCGCTCAGAGTTCAAGATGAGCGACAACGAAAAATCAATCCGAGAGCCTAATCCCTCAACCTCGCGGACACAGACATAGGAGACAGGGCAACATGACGAGCCACGCCCTGTTCTGCCATCCGTGCCCACGGGTTAAAGATCGATGACGCGCTGTTAAAGATTGATGACGCAATGTGAGAATCACGTCACTGACATTGTTGGGACAGGCGAATGATACACGCTTTGAGAGGCTTGTCAAATTAAATTATTCTGACACGCACGTTATAACGATTCTCACTTGCCGGAGACGGAGTAGCCACAGTGGGTTACATTGCAAAGATTATATTCAAGCTTGAGAGTTCTCCGGGTGCCTTTCGCTACGCGGCGCTCACGAACAGGTTCTTGACGAACTCTCCATCTCGGTTGATAAGAACGCAGCCTATCCTGAGGCATTCACCACTTTACAGGTGGAGAAGATTATGCCGAAGGACTGCAAGCTGCGGTGAGTGAAATACCTGAACAATGTGATTGAGCAGGAGTACAAAAATTCTTGCGTTCGCTCTCCCGTGAAGTTAAAGTTTCTGCGTTCCAGGCCGGTGCATACTCGCACTGGTCTTACACCTTAGCCGCCTCAATCGCACTACTATAAATGCAAAAGGCTAATGAATGACAACTCACACACCAGCATTCGACGTTAGCCTCGATCAACCATCACTACCCAACCAACACTTCTCATCGTGGCTGCGGGGCCAGACCACGCTGTTCATAAGCCAGATCGTCGCGGTGCTCGGCATCGTCCTGTTCCTCGCGGAGGAAGTCTATTACGTTTCGCATTTCGGCGAGCACAGCGAGCTGCTGGAACCGCTGACGATAAAACTTATCGTCGATTGCGCCCACGTCGCATTCATAGCGGTGTTCATTCTGGTTCTGATTCAAGTCCTCGACGACAACGAGCGGGGCTCGTACCGGGTGAAACTGGTTCACGAGCGTGTTTTCAAGGAGTATAACGTCAACTACGACAACAAACTGAGGGAAAGCAAGGAGCAGTTGAAAAGATTTAAGCGCCGCTTTCTATGGTTCTGGGTCGGCATGTTATTCCTGTACGTCTTCTTCGCCTGCCAGCACAGCTATGAACTTGCGATCCAGCACCCCGAGCCCGCAGAACCATCTACCCACGAACTGGACCGTACGTTCTCGAATGAGAATAAAAGCCATGACGGCAAGGAAGGAAACTTCAAAGCCGAAGTCAAGTACAACACCACCGGCAAGGAAGAGAGTTTCAAGGCCGAATTAAGTTTCGACAGGCCCCACGGGGCGGAGGCAGCGAATTCCAAAGGCAAGGTCAAACACTCGCCATCAGAACTATTGAAAATGCCGGACGTCTGGGAGAAATTGGCCTTCCCCTTCATCGTCTTTTTCTTTAATAACCTCACCCAGTTGTTTGTCTTCTGGTGTTTTCTCGTCCTGTGGATACCTTACGACGAGATGGGAGATAGGTACTACAAGTACCGGAACCGTTCCTTCCTCGTCGTCGGAGTGCTGACGCTCCTGTTCCCCCTGCTCGCGTGGATCAAAGGGGAAGGACATACGCCCGGCGAGTGGGACGCTTTTATCGCCGTGTTCGACGCACTGAGTGGGGTAATCAACGCGGTGGCGCTCACGCTGTTAATTGCGAGGCTCGACAGCAAGCTGATAGGTCTGCCTTCGTGGCTGATCTCCATTCTGTATTCGTATGCGGCCGTGCAGCCTCTCTTCATGGTTTTCGCGCTTAATCAGTCGAAGGTCTTAGAAAAGATAGCCACGTCGGTTCTGATCTTCGTCTTCGTGTCCAAAATCTATTTTTTCCTCATTATCATATACGCGCTGCAAACCGGGAAAATGCTGAACTACCTGCTCTGTTTTCCTATCCTTCGCAGGCTGGCTAAAGCCGACGAACCCAAGGACGTCCCGCCACTTGGCGAGGGTCACGCAAGCCAGACCTACGCCGCGCCCGAAGACACCAAATCGACCGAAAGCCGGGTCACGCTCCTTCTCACCAGCTTCGATAGATGGTCACAAAAGCGACTGGGGAAAACCGGTACGGCGCGCATTCGCAAGGTGCGTGAAGGGCTATCCCGATGGCTGAGGAGTGACCGTCCGCTAAAGAGAAGTAAGCAAATTGGTTTGGCTGCGACCTGCGGCTTTTTCATTTTCTTAATCGGCTCCCTGCTCACTCAAAAGAACACGTTGCTGTTCCGTGCGGACGACTTCACAGACCCGGCTGGCTTTGCGGCCAAACTGCGCGACGCGCAGAATCCGTTATCGGCATATCTGGGAGAAAAATTCTCTCCGGAGATGCGACTACAATTGGATGCGTACGATCTCTACAAACCATCACCCGAGTCGCTTAGTAAAGCTGTCGTGGATGAACTTAATAAAGAGCTTGGGGATTCCGGCCTGTTTGACGAACACCGATTCGAGCAGGTTAGCCTGACGGAAGAGACTCGTAGTTTAATCGAGCAGAAACCGCAGGGCGACGCCCTTCTCCGCCTCAACCGAGCGCTCCTAGAGGAGGCCTACCAGCTGAAAAAAGCGGAGAGTTCTCAAATCATTAACATTATAATTGATTGCGTTCAGCTCCTGTTTGTTCTGGGGATGATCGTAATTCTCTACCTCTTGAGAAAGGAGAACCGTTACGGCGGCTACAGGGCGCTTGCGGTGGGCAAGCTTATCTTCAAAGAAGACATGGGACCGAAACTCCTGCCGTCCGCGGGCAAAAAGCAATTAAAGAAGTTCAAGGAATACTTCCTGTATTTCTGGTGCGTAACGTTTCTTCTCTACGTCGTTTTCCTGCTCGACCACCTTGAAATAAACCTCTGCTCGGACAGGAAGAGTTTCATTGCGCTCTCAAGCAAAATATTGTGGTCGAATACGGACTGCGGCTTACCTGCCCAGCACACCGTTTCGCACATGGTCAAAATATTGTTCTACCCTTTTCTTGAGTTCTCGCTGGGGACGCTGAATCTTCTGTTCATCTTCTGGTGCTTCGTCGTCTTGCGTTCGCCCGCTTTCGACAGGCGCGCCGTCATGAGACAGAAGATGCTGGTCAATCATTCGGGCTTCGCGGTCGCCCTGCTCATAGCGGTTTTCCCGCTCTTACTCTTCTGGGTCGGGGGGCCGAAACTGTTCGAATCCAACATGAGGGATTACGCGACCGTATTTAACGGCGTGACCGGAATGCTGAGCGCCATCGTCTTAGCCCTGTTGATCGCTAGGATGGACAGCACGTGGTTCGGCCTGCCATCGTTGATAATCGGGACGCTATTTGCCTACGCGTCGATACAGCCGTTATTCGTAGCTTTCGCTCTGAACGACACCGTCCTGAAGATGGTCCAGATGCTCGTTCTGCTCACTGCCCTCGGCCTCAAAATATGCTTCTTCCTGATAATCGCACATAGCTTACAAAGCGGAAGGGCGCTCAACTATCTAATCTGCTTTCCGTTTCTCAAAGATCGCGTTGACTCTATCTTCGAGAACCAATTCGAAATCAGACTCGCCCGCGGCGAGGCCCACTCATTCACCGTTTCGATCCTGAAGAAGAATCGTTTGCACTACTCAATCGAGAAGAGATTTAAGAGCAGAAGGAGGTGCGACATATTCGTTAGCAACCTTCGCAAACGGATGAAGGACAGGGACTCATACTTACCGCCCCGACAGGGTAAACACCCCAACTCAAAATTCTACAAGGAATTAGGGACGTACTGGGTTGAATTAAGGTCGGCCAAGGGGAAGCTGCTCTGCGAGAGTATTCCCCTGAGAACGGAAGAGGAAGCTCAAGACCTGATCGCTGAATCGATAGATAAGATTCCTTACTGCAAATATAATCGCACTTAGCGAGGTGACCTCCACCCGGAACTCCGAGAAAAATCAAAGCACAGACGGGTTCTAAAAGGGTAGAATTTCCATCCGTTTGCCCCGAATAGCACTCCCGCCAACTCCTTCTACACATGTTGGAACAATAAGCTTGCCGGACTCTACTGGAAGGCATATACGCAGGAGCAGCGTCGCCACCGTGTTGCTCAGCATGACGTGCCGCTCTTCTCACGAAGGCGCGCGTTCGTAGCTTCGCACTTTCAAATCGCCACCTGAGGAAGAGCCGCCGGTAACGATCCGCACTCTAAAAAAATTTTCGCGACACTGCCTCGCCGAGAAGGGAGGCAGCAACGAGAACGCGGAGTTCGCGCGGGCGCTCAACGGCACTCGGCGTCCTTCGGTTACAGGCCGCGTAACTGTCTTTCCACGCCCTTGATGTCTTCGTCGCGCCGGTGGTAGCCCATCCGGTCTCTCGTCTCCTTCGCATTAGCTACACTCTCATGCGCCTTCTCTTTTTCACCACGGGCGAGGTAGAGCCGGGTTGATAGTACCTGACTGTCTACATCGCGTAGGCGGTAGTCGCACCGGTCGATTATCTCTTTTGCTTCGGGCCAACTCTCATAGGCTTTTTCATTCTCGTTCAGTTCCAAGTAGAGCCGCGTGTATTTCAAATGGCAGTCGGCTTGGTGCAACACCGTATGGTTACGCTTGGCCATTTCCAGGGCTTCGTCCAGATTAAACTTCGCTTCACTAAGCTCCCCGGTCATCAAGTGCAAATCCGCTAACGCCAGCCGCCCGCGGGGAATATGAACGACCCGACCCGCTCGCAGCAAGTAGTCCATCGCCTGATCCAGGTTAGCTTTAGCCTCCACGTAATCGGGGGGGGACTGGAATAAATAGGCTTGACCTAACGAGAGGTAGAGCAGGGCGGAATCGATGAGGTCATAATGTTTCGCCCCCGAAGATTCCAGAATCCGCCTGGCCGTGTCCTTGACTTCGTCGTACTCGCCCTGGCTGAGAAGTAAATCGCGCCGCCGATGCCCGAAAGAATGGGGGAATGTGAGAGGCTGCCGGCCTTGACCTTTAATTTCCTCGGCCCGCTCGAAGATGTTCCGGCTCTCCGTAAGGTTCCCCGAATGGTGCAGCACGTCACCCTTCGTGCTTAGCGCGCTCACGAGCAGGTCGCGCTCACGGCCGTCTTCCGCAAATTTAACGGCGTCTTCACTCTTATTTAGGCAGTGTTGCAAGAATTATTTTAGAGCGCAGAAAGTTATCATCTGCTTTTCCTCAGGAAGTGATCCCGAACAGACTCTCGACAAACTTCGCCTCACCTTGTGCATTACTTCCGGTTAACCTTTTGA
>JBAVPI010000044.1:0-4722 GCA_049692915.1 Pyrinomonadaceae bacterium | reverse complement strand
GTCACAGGCTTCGTCTTCGTCGTCGCGGGTTGAGCGCCGCGTCTGGCCGGTCTCTGCGCTCGCGCCGGCGACTGGCCCGCGGCGGCGAGCGTCAATGTCGCCAGCAAGAGCAGCGTGGCCGTGCGTCCTGAAAGGTTCTTCATCGTATTTTCCTAAGCTGACAGCCGTCTTAAAAATTGTGTGCGAATGATGTCGGCAAACGGTTGCCGATTATACACGCCGGGTCGGGCGGCTAAGCATGCTCGCCCGTTTTATTCAAGGTTGCGAGCGGCGGTCTCCAAACTCGAAAACGAGCGTGGAGAACGTCCGTGCCAGACCTTCGGCAAAGTTCAGGCGGTAACTCCGAATTGACCGTTCCGCGGCAAGCATTTGGATGAAAGCTTAAGGGTTGCCGTTGTACGACGAGCGGGGCGGAAATGCGGGAGCGGGGGCGGAATGTGCCGGTTTCCGGGTCGCCGCTTGACAGTCTGCGCGCGCCGCGTTCATGCTCGCGCGCGAAAGCTCTCATTAATTTTCATTGAACGGGACGGCAAAGCGACGTTTTCGGGAGCGAGGTTTCCCGCCGCGCTCCAAGTCGTCGCAGAAGGATTATGAACTCATACCGCGACCCGGCCATCCGCATCACACTGCTGCCGCGCGACACCAACCCGCAGGGCACGATTTTCGGCGGCATCATTCTCAGCTACATAGACATCGCAGGCGCGGTCGAGGCGCACCGTCGCACCGGCATCGAGCGTTTCGTCACCGTCGCGATGCGCGAAGTCGTCTTTCATCAGCCCGTCTTCGTCGGCGACCTCGTCAGCTTCTACGCGCAGACCACCCGCATCGGCACGACTTCGATTACCGTGCGCGTCGTCGTCGAGGCCGAACGCTACGGCGGCACGTCGGAGCGCATCAAGGTGACGGAGGCCGAAGTTATCTACGTCGCAGTGGACGCCAACCGCCGCAAGATGTGCATCAACAAAGAGCTTCTTAAGGGAGACGTGACCGGCATCGAGATGCACGAAACCTCGGAAGGTTAAAGGGCCGTCGTTGATGTCGGCGTTCGTCGCATCAGGGTTTGAGTCGAGTATATGCAGCGGCACAATTTGAAGAATATCAGCCGGGTCGAGCAGGAGCGGAAGCGTCAGTTCGGCTGGTACGTGCGCGTCATGCGCGACGGCTTGACGCGCCAGAAATTTTTCTCCGACTTCGCGCACAACGGCAAGAGCGGCGCACTGCTGCGCGCCATCGCTTTTCGCGATGAACTCGTCGAGCGTTACCCGAAGCCGGAGCATGGCAACCTCTTCAACCGCCTGAGCGTGCGCAACACGAGCGGGCATCCCGGCGTGAGCCGGACGACGCAGAACAAGCGCGGCATTACTTATCATGTCTGGCAGGCGGGCTGGACTCTGCCCGACGGGCGGCGCGTGACGCGCAAGTTCCAATTTTCCGAAGGGGGACGCAGCGAGCGCGAGGCTCGTCAACTGGCCGTTCGCGCTCGACGCGAGGGCGTCGCGGAAATCGAGCGCATGCGTCGTGAGATGAAGAAGCGACCGCGCACGACGACGAAGAAGAAGCCTTTAAAGAAGCCGTTGAAGCGGAGCTAGTTAAGATGCGGAAGCGACGTTGATGCTTGCCAAGCGACGTTGATGATATGGAAGCAACGTTGATGATGTGGAAGCGACGTTAATGAAGAAGGATGTTAGTTAAGTAGTGCCTGCATGCGGCGCAGAGCTTTGGCGGCCTGTGCAAAGTCGGGCTGCTCGCTGATGGCGAGGCCGTAGTGTCGGGCCGCATCGAGCGGGCGATGTCGCCCCTCATAGACGCGGCCCAGATTGTAGTGCGGGAAGGCGCGCGCCTCGTAGCGCGGCGCACCGAGCGCGCGGCGAAACCAGCGCACGCACGTCCAGACATCACCCTGCGCGAGAAGGTAGCTGCCGATGTCGTTGTACGGATTGCCGAAGGACGGGTCAACGCGAATGGCCGCGAGGCACTCGTCTATCGCTTCGTCGTAACGCTGCGCGAAGCTGTAAACCCAACCCAGAAAGGTGTGCGCCTCGGCGGTCGGATAGACCTCAATGGAGCGCAGATACAACTCCGTCGCCGCGTCATAGTCATGCGCGACCTGCGCCTCATAAGCCTGCCGGAAAAGCTCAACCGCCTCTCGTTTCGGCCCACCCGTAAAATCTTCGTCAAACATTTTCATCACTTGCCGCCCGTCGCAGACGGCGCGCCCGCGCACGGCATCTCGACGGCGGGCTTGTCTATGCGACGGATGCGCCCGTCCGTCTGCGGCGCGATGGTGCGCGCGGCGGCAATCGCTTTGCGCAGAACTTCCGCATCAATCAATCTCTCTTTCAACACGTTGGCGTGCCCCTTGAGCATCGCATACTGGTCGCCGCCCCCGGCCAGATATTTCGCCGTGACGAGCGTGTAAGTCCGCTTCAAATCGAGCGGTTGATTGTTCACCGTCACATTGCTGACGCGCGCGCCCGCCGGAAGATTCGTGTCGAAGGCGAAGCGAAGGCCGGAGACTTGCGGAAAGCGGCCCGGTTCGGAGTTGCCCTCGCTGCGGCTGACGCCGTGTTCAAGCGCCTGTCGCAGCGTGTCGCCGCTGACCTCGATCTTCACGAGTTCGTTGTTGAAGGGCAGGACCGAGAGCACGTCGCGCAAAGTCATTTCGCCCGGCGTGATGATCGCGTCGGCGCGGATCGAGCCGCCGTTGACGAGCGCCACGTCCGCACCCGCCGCCTGACGAAAAGCGTCTGCGACGTAGTCCGCGATGTTCGTCTCCAACGTTCGATTGGCAGCGCTGCGTGCGTCGAGCGAAACGCTCGTCGAGCCGACGCGCGCCGCCAACTCCTGAAGCTTCGCGCCGTACTTCGTCGTCATGGCGGCAAAGGCGGGGTCGTCCGCGATCTTGTCCGTGACGGGAATAACTTCCCAGTCAATGCTCTCGACCTTGCCGGTCTGCGCGTTGATATTGAGGTCTATCCGACTCATCTCGCGTGCGTCCGCCGTCATCTTGAAAATCGGAGTGCCGGCTGAAGAGGATTCGAGCAGCGTATGTTCATGCCCGCCGACGATCACGTCAATCTGTCCCCCGGCGCAGCGCGCGAGTTGCTTATCTTCGCGCATCGAAAGATGCGTGACGGCGACGATGGTGTTCGCGCCCGCCGCGCGCAGTTGCGGAATGATGCCCTTCGCCGTTTCGCACGCATTGCGAAACTCAACGTCGGGGCCGGGGCTGGAAGTGGTCTGCGTCTCCGGCAGGACGATGCCGAACAGCCCGACCTTGACGCCGCCGAATTCGCGTACGACGTAGGGCGGCGTGTCGCCGAAAAGCTTGCCCGTCTTTTTGTCGAAGACGTTCGCGCCGAGCCACTTGAATTTGGATTCCGACATTCGCTGGCGCAGCACTTCGGGGCCGAAGTCGAACTCGTGATTGCCGAAGACGGAGTAGTCGAGTCCGATGGTGTTCCACGCATCAATCATCTGCGCGCCCTTGTAGGTGATGGATTCGACAGAGGGCGAAATGGTGTCGCCCGCGAGGATAAAAAGCGTGTGCGGCGACTCGCGCGCGATCTCCTTGCGAAGCGTCGAGACGCGCGCCAGTCCGCCCTGCGCGCCGCGGTCGGCGGGCGTGAACTGATAGACATCGCGGATTCATATACTAAGTGCAACACGCTTTCCTGTAGTGGAGGTGAGCCGTGATACTGACGAAGATTCTCAACCACGACGAAGAGGATATTCGCCATGACGTACCACCAACTCACCCCCGAGGAGAGATATATGCTCGCCGCGCTCCGAAAGCAAGGCTTCAATCAATCGCAGATCGCACGCTCTCTCGGTCGCCACCGCTCCACCGTCTGCCGCGAAGTTAGCCGCAACAGTACAAGGGCTGATGGCCGCTACCGTGCCTTCACTGCTCAGGAGCGCACCAATGGCCGCCGCTCTCGCTCACGTCGTAACCTGCGCTTCTCAGTTGCTGATTTCGCCCTAGTTAATGAACTGCTCTGCCGTCAATGGAGTCCTGAGCAAGTAGCTGGACATCTCGGTCGTGTGGGCTCTCTAGCCATCAGCCATGAGACAATCTACCGTCACATCTGGCGCGATAAGAAGGCAGGCGGGCTGCTCCACACGCACCTGAGAGGCGCACGTAAACGACGCCGAAAGCGTTATGGCAGCTATGATAGTCGCGGCAGACTGGCCGGTAAACGCCTGATCTCGGACAGACCAGCCGAGGTCGAGGCGCGCAGTGATGTCGGGCATTGGGAAATTGACACCGTGATGGGCACGGGTAGTCGTGACTGCATTGTGAGCCTAGTTGAGCGCAAGACCGGATTACTGTTAGTCGGTAAATTAGAGGATCGCACGACCGCCTCGCTCAACCGCCGGGTCATCGGGATCATGAGGCGCCAAGAGGGAGCGTTCCACACGATCACTTCAGACAATGGGACAGAGTTCCATGACTACAGTCGCATCGAGGAGCACACCGGGACACTCTTTTACTTCGCCAGACCGTATCATTCATGGGAGAGAGGTAGTAATGAGAATGCTAATGGGCTCATCCGCCAGTATCTACCAAAGGGGACGAGCATGGCCGGGCTTACGCAACACCAGTGCAACGCCATCGCACGCAAACTCAACCGGCGACCACGCAAGCGGCTTGGCTTCAAGACACCGCTCGAATGCTTCAACGAATCTTAGTCAGTGTTGCACTTCTAACTTGATGTCAGG
>JBAVPI010000043.1:0-20516 GCA_049692915.1 Pyrinomonadaceae bacterium | reverse complement strand
GGATGCCGTGCGCGAGTCCGACGGTGAAGACCATGAGCAGCACGCCGACGGCCACGCCGATGACGCTGACGAAGGTGCGCGCGGGCCGGTGCGAGAGGTTCGAGAGCACGAGATTGTCCATGGATTTTCTAAGACGCGGATAGCGTTGGAGTATCTTGCCGAAAATGTCTGGCGCGGTGTGGCGGACAAGCGTCACCACGCCGATGCCTGCCCAGACGATCATGCCCGCCTTGCGCACGATGCCGAGCGCGACGCCCGCCGCCGTGACGTAACCGAGCCGGTTGAGGATGAAACCTGTGCCGCCCTCGTAAACGCCGATGGTCGCGGGCACGAACCCGAAGACGAGGTTGATGACTTTCGTCAGCGATTCGATGATGAGGGCGACGCTGAAAGATGGGCCGTAGCCGAGCATCCGAAGCGTGACGTAAACCTCAAGCACGCTCGTCGCATGCGCGGCCATGTCGCACGTCGCCATCAGGAAAAATGCGCGCGGTCGTTCGTGATAGAAGCTGTAAACGTCCTCTTCCGCCTCGCGAACATGCTCGCGCTTCGAGGTCAGCCATGTGCGCTTGAAGTTCTTGCGGATGAGCCAGTCAACGGCGGACGTGGCGGGCATGTGACGGCTGATGATGAGCCAGACGACGGCGACGAGCGCCAGCATCATCCCGGCGGCGATGACGATTAAAGGGTAACTCGCCGCGCGCGGCAGATCATACGTGGCGAGCATGACGCACGCGCCGGAAGAGATAAAGAGTGCGACCGAGAGATTGTAGAGAAGATTGTCAACGACGAGCGCGTGGACGCTCGAAGCGAGGGGAACTCGTTTACGCAGGAGCGCCGCCTTCGTCGCTTCGCCGAGGACAGGGCCGGTGAACGTCAGGAAGCTGATCGTCTCGCCGCTCAGGCGCGTCGTAAAGGCGTGCCAGAAGCTGAAGCGACGATGCTCGCGCGGGATGGCAGCGCGCATCGAGACGGTGCGGATGGCATGGCGCGCGCCGATGATGCCGAGCAGCGTGAAAAAGCCGTAGCCGATCTGCCGGAGCGCGACGAAAATCTCGCCGACGCCGACGTGCCGAATGACAAGGACGAGCAGCACCACGCCGAGCACGAACGCGGCGGTGTGCAAGTAGAACATCAAGCCGCGCGGTTTCTTCTCCACCGCAGCCGCTTCACCTTCAAAATCCTGAAGGTCGTTCGCGCGCACGCCGTCGGGTTTGATCGGCTCTTTGCCCGGCAGCCTGTCACCGGCGGAGATCAATGTTTGACCTCCCCTGCGGCGGTCGTCGTGGTCGTCTGGTTTTCCATCTGCGGAGTGAAAATATCACTGATGACGCGTCCGGGGAAGCGACGAAAGCCCTGCCGCCACAACACCGGGATGGGTCGTTGAAGGTCGTCGAGTTGGCCTGTGAGCGCGAAGATGGTCGGGACGAAACTCAGGCTGTCGTAAGGCTCTTCGACGACGAAACCGCGCGGTATCTTCGTCGCCGCGCCGCCGGCGAACATCAGCGTCGAGTGGGTCGAGACGCGGAAAAACGAGCCGTGATTGCCGCCGGGGTTGAAGCCGCGCACGTCGAAGTTCCAATGATCGTTGGCGAGGATGAGCAGGTCTGTCTCGACCAGTTCACGCTGGCGCTTTCGGAGTCGGCGGATCAAACGCTCGTCGCCGGAGAGATTGGGCGCGTTCGGGTCAAGCCCCTCGATGTTGTGCGGGGCGAGTTGTTCATGCAGCCCGACGACGGCGTTGGAATATTTCGTCCGGTGCGTGGCTTCGAGCCATTCGAGATCGGTGTGCCAGCCCGCGAGCCAAGCGGCGCGCGTCTGACCGGAAGGCAGTTCGAGAGACGCGTCCTCGAAAATTTTCAGAGGCAGCCCTTCATGCAGCGTCGCACGCTCGAAGGTGACGCGCCCGTCATCGTCCTGCTTCAAATCTACGACGGGGACATAGCGTAGATAGAGTCGCTCGCCCGCATCTTCACGAGCAAGCAGCAAAGCCTGCCTGTCGCGCCCGCCATCGAGCCAGATTGCTTCGTCAATCGGGGACTCTTCTTCGAGCGCGCCGCGAATTTGCCGTGGCGAGATGCGCGCGGCGACGAAATCCACCGGATGATTGTCCACGCCCGCCTGCACGTTATTGCGCACGACCGTATCGCCGATGAGCGAGAAATAATCAACGCGTAGAAAGCTTTTGCCCATGTCGAGCGAGCCGTCGGGCGCGAGCGCGAGTCCGCCCGGTGCGGGGCCGACGACATAGTTCTGCAACCGTTGAATGTCGTTCGCGTCGCCCATCGCGCCCTTCGCAATCACTTCTTCTATGCGAAGCGTTGACGCGTTGAATGACTCGCGTTTGAGTGCGAGAAGGTTCGCGAGCGTGCGCGCGTACTCGGTGTACTGGCGCTCGTCGGCCTGCCACGAATCGAGACGCGCGAACTCGCGCCGCGCCTCTTTGTCGCGACCGGCGTCCTGATCCTCCTTCGTCCATTTTTTCGGCTGCGACGCGACGATGACGCGCTGTTTCTCGATTAAATTGTGAAGCGCGCCGAGTTCTTCCCGGAGATTGACGAGCGTGGACTGCCAGCCCGCACGGCGGCGGTCAATCGTTTTGAAGAAGGCATCGGTGGCGGCGCGTCGCAACGGCGCTGCGAGGTCGTCGCGTTGAAGTTGTTGAAGCAGGATGTGCAACAAATTCAGGTCGCTGTCGCGCAGATGGATGGAGGCGCGTTCGTTGCCGTCGAAATCAACGAGGGCCGTCGGGTATGAGGTGCTCTGCCCCTTGAGATAGAAAGAGTCGGGCGTGGTCGTGTAGATCAGAGACACGAGCGGGTAGATGCCTTTGAGCGCATAGTCGCTCAGCAGCCTTCGTTTCGTGACGACGTGATGGCCTCCGCCCGCGACGCTGCCCAACAGTTTGACGAGATTGTAACCCTGACTGTAAACGCGCTCGTCCGAGTTCGTGCCGTGATCCGAGACGAGGACGAGGGCCGTGTCTGCGGCTTGCGGCGTCTGTTGAATCGCGTTCCAGACGCGCCCGACGAGGGCGTCCAACTCCCGCATGGAATTGAGGTGCGTCGCGCGGTCGCGGTTGTGATGCGATGCATGATCGAAGTCGGTCGAATACAGATCGAGGTAGCGAATTGACGGGTCTTTGAGTTTCTCGATCATCTCACGCTCCATCTGCTCAAGGACGATTGAGCGCGCCTCGAACCCCGTCGTCCATTCGTCGAAAAGCTCTTTCGGCGAGCGTGACGTGAAGCGATTCTGGAGTCCCCGTTGAAGCGTCGTCCAACGCGTCCCTCGCTGGTAGAGTTGAAAACTCAGGTGACGTTCTTTGTACGGGTAGGCGTCGGCGAGAAGCGGGATGCCGATTTCGTCGAGCAGTTCCGGCCCCGGCATGTCCACACGATAGCCGCCGACATTGGCGATCCAGAAGGGGATAAAATTAAGGTAATCGTAGGAGTGGAGCGTGTAGCGGTCGAACTCCACGTTGCCTTTGATTTGAAGATGCTGGCCCGTGTCGAGCAGTGACCAAGAAGGCCCTGAGAGGCTCATCCCGCGCACGTAAAAGTTCGAGAGACGCGTGCCCCGCTCATAGAAAACGTAATCAATCCACGGCAGAAGGCTCTTGCCCGTGCGCGCGTCGCGCTCTCGCACGAAGCCGTCCAGCATGTCGTACGGCAGGCCGTCCACTTTAATGACGACGACGCGCTTGGCGGAGGCCGCGTGTGCGGAAGGGATGTCGGCGAAACTGCAAGCGGCAAAAATGGTCAGGACGATGAGAAGGGCTTTTCGCCAAGACCCTTTCATCACCCGCCCCACATCGCTCGCCGCTCGTCTATTGATTGTCATTGCCCGATCACGGAGACGATGGCCTTCGCGTCCGAAGGGGCGATGCGTTGATCTTCACGAATCGCGCGGCGGAGGTATTGCGCCGTCAGGAGACGCAGTTCGGGGTCAACATCAGGCATTTGATAAATGCGCAAAAGTTCGTTCTTGGCCGTCTCGTTGTTGATGCGATAGAGGCTGTCGAGGCAGAGTCTTTTAGTTTCGGCATCCTGCGTATGGGCGAAGACGCGTGCTGTCGCGACAGCAGTTTTTGAGCCTGCGCTCGAACCGTGCTCGGTGATAAAACGTAGCGAGCGGCGCACGTCTTCGATATTCCAGACGACTTCGACGAGCGGGCTTGCCTTGGCAACCCCGTTGAGAAACCGCCTGTGATAGGCGAGGCGGCGCTCGGCGTCGAGCGTAGAGAGTTGTTCTTCCTTCGACGCGTCTTCGCGGTGCGTGTAGAGACCGAGGCTCAAGAGATTGGCGAAACGAAACATGACGCGGCTTGTACGCCCGTGCGCGAGCGGCACCATCTCCGCGCGCCGGTCGCGGTCGAGTTTCGCACCGAGGCCGTCGGCCCTTTTCGCGTAATCGAGAAGCGCGGCGTACTGTTCGCGCGCCAGCCGCGCCTCGGCGTTCAGGTCGTTCTCCAGCGGGTTGAGCGAGACGGCTTCGACGCGCTTGCCGATCTCTTCGCGCAGCGCGGGGTCGAGCGAAGCGTCGAGCGAGAGCAGGAGTTTGAGTTGCGAGTATGAGCGCACGCGTGAAGGCTGGTTGATGTCCAGACCGCGCCTGCCGGTGACGAAATCGAAGACGGTGCGACCGAGAAAATAATGTATGTCTCCGAAACGCGAGAGCGCGAGGACGTTGCGCGTCACGTCTTCGATGACGCGATGCGACATCTCACGGCTTTTGGGATTCCAGTTACTCCGAAAGTCCACGAGAAGCGTCGGGATTTTCGGATTATCCAGTCCGTACAGCGCGAGCGGAATCATCTCCGCTTCGCGCCCGTCTGCCTTCTCTGATGACGGCAAATCAACGGCGTCGAGGCGGCGCGTCTCCACGAAGCCTTTCCAGCGCGCGAGTCGCCGGTCTTTCCAAGGGCTGGCGATGTTGAGAAAGCGCCCGTCGAATTTACGCTCTTTGTTCTTCTCAAGGTCGGGCCGTGCGACCCAGAGCAAGGCGTGCGTGGCGCTCCCGTCGGGCATCAGGAGCGGCTCGAAGTAAAGCCCCTCCGCTTCGGCCCGCTGCCGCAGCAGTTCCCAGTTGTGCCCGCGCGCATCGAGATTTTGACTCGACTGTTTCGCGTAAACGCGTTCCAGATACGAATCATCTACGAGTCCTCCGAAGGTCTTGTTCGTGAGCGACAGCCGACCCTGAATCTCGGCCATCTCAGGGGACGTGAAGGCCGCAGGCTCTCCCGTCTCCGCTTCGTAAAGCGAGAGGATGGCGAGCGCGCGCAGGATGTGTGCCTGACGATAGCTGTCGAGGTTGTGCGTCAGCGTATTGGCCGAAGACTTGACCGCAACGCCGTAAGGGTTGAAGACGAGATTCTTGAGCGCGAGCCACATGAAGCGATTCCACATGTCGCGCTCAGGCGCGGAGAGGTCAATCACGGGCGGCGGCAACGCGTCGCGGCTCGCCCTCTTTTTATTGCCGACGCGACTGTAGAGAAAAGGGACGGCGGAGGCGACGCGCTGCGTCATCGTCGGGCGCGTGTAGGTAAGCATCCAGACGTAGCGCAGGCGGTCGTTCTCAGGATTGTCGTCGCCGAGCGTGTCGCGCAGGATGCTGACGAGCGGCACGTCTGAACTTTCGTCGCCGCCGTGCGTGAGTCCGTCGAGACTTCCGAAGACCGTCAAAAGCTCCGCGTCACGCCCGACCGGAGTCTTCGCCAGACGAAAGAGTTGAGGCTGCGGCGCAGGGGTTTCGACGCCGGGGAGCGCGGCGGCAGTTTGCGCCATAACCTGCGCCGGTGACAGGAGATTGAACGAAAAGGCAAGGATGAAAAAAAACGAGAGTGCCTGCCGCGTCCGCAAAATTGGGGGCGTGCCGAACGACATTTTCTATGCTTCCTTCTCCCTCACAAAGATGCTCCGCGGGGAGCAAAAACCGTCCCGTCTCGTAAATCTTTCGGAGCAGCCACGCGCGCTTGTCGGGTTAGTAAACGCGCGTCTAAAAAAAGTCTCTTTCGTGCTTTCGTTTGCCTGCGAGGGCGCACATGCCTGACGTTCAACTAACTTTGCGTGTCGCGGCCAATGCGATGCCCACGGCGGCGAGCACGGTTGTCCCCACACCGCGCTTATTGTTTGACTACGCTCGACAGTAACTCAAGGTTTTGTTTATCGAGGACATAAATTTGCACAGCTTCAACTTCACCGAGCGCGAGCACCGCGGCGGGATGTCCTTCGCTCTTGAACTTCTGCGTCAACGCATCGTTGCTGAAATACCGACGCCCGCGCGCAAGGAGAATCACGTCGCCCTCCGTCATACGGCTTAACGCGGCGCGTTCGGAAAGTGAGATTGGGGCGAGGTCATCCCTCCCCGACAGGTGCGCGTAATACGAGACGAGTTCCGGCGTCTCGCTCGCGACTCTCGCATTCGGGACGGCTTGCCCGGCGACGACGGCGAGAGTTTCACGCATGCTCGAATCGTAGAACTCGTCATGCGGGAAAAAATTGCCCGCGCCCGTCATGCCGCCGCCGAGTGCGTTCGTATAGAGCCTGTAATGCGGCGACGCGCTGGCCGAAGCGTATGCCGAAAAGCAGAGCACGACGAGCGCCAGCGCCGCGCGCACGTAAAATTTATTGTGGCCGTCGAGTTTGAAAGTTGAGAACGTGTGACTTAACAAACGGGCCGACGCGTGCACGCCGATGGCGGCTGTGATGAGCACCGCGGGCAACACGAACGTGAAGTAGCGCGTAAATTTTCCGCCCATCACGGTGAACGGGAAGAACCAGAAGAAGAACCAGAACAGTATGAAATAGCGCCCGTCGCCGAGACGCTTCATGAAGAGAGCGGCAAGTCCGGCCACGAAGGCGATGACAACGGCGAGCGGCAGTTTGACACCCATGAAGACGTAGTAAAAATACCACGGCGACCCGCGAAGCCACAGCGTCATCTGATTACGATAGAGTTGGCCCATGAATTCGTAGCCGTCGTGGCCGATACGGTTCTCGCCCGCGAAGATACGCATCTCGTGCCATGTGCCGGGCAGCAGGATGGTCGGGTTACAAACGAGGAAGGCCGCGCCCATGACGGCGAAGAAGATCAGCCATTTGCGTTTGCCCAATCGCCAGCGCGTCGCCTTCACTCCCTGAAAAACATAGTAGTAAGCGGCGCTGATGGCGATGAAGTGGGGCACGTACTTCGACGCCAGCATCGCCCCGAAGCAGGCCGCCGCGGCCCAGTAAAAAGGCTCGGCTCTGCGTCGGCCTTCTTCCGCCACACGCTGCCCGCGCAGCCAGAAAACGTTCGCCAGTAGAAAGAAGAAGACGAGGAAGGTGTCCTCCTTCGCGATGCGGTTGAAGCCGATGGCGACGGGGTCGAGCGCCCAGAGCGCGGCGGCGATGATGCCGACCTCCGCGCCGAAAAGCTCAGACGCCGTGATGTAGATCAGCAGGGAAGTAAGCGAACCGAGCAGCGCGCCCGGCAGACGCACCGCCGCTTCCGTCGAAACTTGCAGACCGGCGTGCGACTGCGCAAACGCGGTCGCGTTCCAGTAATCAATCGCCACGACACTCGTCGTCAGCAACGCCTTCATCAAAAAGGGATGCTCGCCGTTGGCCGACGACAGGCCGTGCGCGCGATAGTCTTCGACGGCGCGAACCTTGTTGAGTTCGTCCTCGCTCAAACCCTCTGCGCCCGTATGAAAAACGCGGAAGCCGAAGCCGACGAGCACGATCAAGACGAGCGCGGCGGCCAAGCGCGCGCGATGTGACGCGCGCACGACTCCCTCCGGGAACAGTTCGGGCGTGAGGCCGGCGGTCGTGATGGTAGAGGCAGATGCTGACAACTTCTTAATGTGTACTCCGTCGAATTTTAAACCTTCAATCTCGCGCTGCCTGACTAAGGGCACGCAGCCTACATTAATAAAAGCCGCAAGGGTAGCCGACTACATTCCTTGTGTCAAAATCTTAAGTGCCACACACGCCGATGCACTCGACTGGCCGGATACACACGCATCTTGTCTGGCGATTTCAGCGCGGTTGGCTGGGCGGGGCGGTCGCCGCGCGTGCGTCTTTCGGCGAGACGGCGGTGTTGCTGTTGGTCGAGTCGTCCGTCTCAGGTTCATTCGATTTCCAGCCGGCGCGTTGCAGGAGCGGGAGGACGAACTTGATAGGCACGGCGAAGTTAGTGTCGGGCACGACGACGAACGAAGCAAAGTTGACGCCGATGATGCGACCCGACTGGCCGAAGAGCGGCGAGCCGGAACCGCCCACCGCGTTCGCGGCGTCGTAAACCACGCGCCTGACTTCGAGCGCCGTGATATGCCCCTGCGTCGTCAAGGGCTTGATGGCGCGTCGCTCTGCAAGATAGTTGAGCAGTGTCTCGATGCTTGCGCCGTAACGCTGTTGGATGTTCCGCGACTCGGATTCGGGAAGCGTGGCGAGCAGCCGCTCCTCGCCGCTCGGATAACCCATCATCACCACGGATTTGCCGACAGTGACCGCGCCCGAATCCTGATCGAGCGGCAAGGCAGGCAGGTCGGGCGGCACATCTTTCGCATCCATCTGGCAGACCGCCACATCCTCGTCCTCGCGTCGCGAAGATTGTTTGACGTGGAGCACGAAGGACTGGCGCAGGCCGGGGAAGAAGGCCACAATGCGCGTGATGCGGAAACGCCCGCGCACCGTCGCGCTTAAAGTCTGTGCGTTTTCGTTGGCCGTCCACGGCTGGACGACGAGATGGCGGTTGGTCACGATGTAGCCGCCGCCGACGTGAAAGCCCGTGCCGACGAAGTCGGCGAGGTACGGTGTGCCGTTGCCTTCGGGCGTGAGAATCGGCTGCTCCGCGCCGTTCTGGAGCGTCGAACCCTCTTCGGTCTGCTGCGTTTCGGGGTAGCGGAGCGGGCGGTTTGTCCCGGCCTCGACCAGTTCGTAAGTGCCGGAGATCAAACAGACGCCGTTGCCGTACTGGCTGAAGATGCTCGGAGCCAGCGACATGCTTTTGATGATGTCCTGATTGGTCTTATTGACGGCGCTGAATTCTCCGCCCATCTTGGCTAACTCGTTCTGCTGTTTGGAGAGTTCCTCGTTCTGGCGGTCAATCAAGTCGCGGCTCCGCTTCAACTCTTTGTTGGCGGCGAAGCCTAGATAAAGGATGCCTCCGACAAGTGAAACCACGATGAGCAGGACGACGAGTTTCGTGCTGAGATTGATTTCCCGCACCAACTCGCGCGTAAATTCGCGCAGGAAAACTTTCGCGTCGTCGCGTCGCGCCGTCGCCGCCGCTTCGATGGCGGCCTGTTCGATGAAGGGCGCAACTTGCGCGCGCCTTGAAGGGATGACCGCGGGCAGGTCGTTGATCGGGAAAAAACTGAGCGTGAGGTCGGATGAGTTGAAGCGTAACTCGTCGCCGTCGTCAATCTCCGCGCCGGGGATGAGCGGCGTGCCGTTGTGAGAGATGTCGAGCGACGTGTCGAAATCAGTGACGCGATAGTGACCGTTCGTGCGTGAGAGTTCGACGGCGAGCGCGGATTGCGTCGGCAGACCGGAAGCGCGCAGCCTGACCTGACAGTCTTCGCCGGGGCCGATGCGGACTCGATCCTGCGAGAGGACTTCGGTGTGTCTATCCCGCCCGCTCGCAATGTGTACGACAAGGCCGCTCGCCATAAAGACTGCCACAAACCTCGAAAAGCATCAGATATCAAACGTGGCGACACGTCCCGCGACCGTCCTCCAAGATGGTTTCACGACGCGCTCGCCACACGACGCATTTTATACTAAGTGTTCGAGCGCGGGCAAAGAAGAACGACCTTGCGCCGCTGATGGAAAATGGATTTGCATCTACAAAAGAGAACAGGTGCGCGACGGATAATCCGTTTCACGAAATTTCCGTGCCGCCGCCGCTCCGAATAGAGAAACTTCCCGTCTCGCACAGCCGTAACAAAACTACCGGCCCGGCGACCGATGTCGAAATCAACATCCGACCGCATGCGAGGGCCGGTGACACTCCAATTCGTACAACAATTGTGATACATCCGGGCATCCAAGTACCCGCACTGTTTTCAACGATGCCCTTTTGATATGAACCAGAGGAGCGACGACAACACATGTTTCGTTATTTCGCCTACACTTTCCTGACGCTCGCGTTCGCCACCGCCTCTCTTTTAACGGAGACGCAAGCGCAGACAAAAGCGCCCCAACTCAATTACCGCGAACGCACGCTGCCGAACGGCCTGCGCGTCTATAGCGTGCAGGAGAAGTCCAGCCCGACCGTCGCCATACAGGTCTGGTACAAAGTCGGCTCGAAGGACGACCCGGAAGGGCGCAGCGGTTTCGCGCACCTCTTCGAGCACATGATGTTCAAGGGCACGAAGAACATGAGGGACGAGCAGATGGATCGCCTGACGGAAGACGTGGGCGGCTTCAACAACGCCTCGACCTACGACGACTTCACGAACTATTACGAAGTCGTGCCGTCGAACTATCTGGAGACGCTGCTCTGGGCCGAGGCAGACCGGATGGGCACGCTCAACGTGGACGAGAAAAATTTCAAGTCGGAGCGCAGCGTCGTCGAAGAAGAGTTTCGCACACGCATTCTCGCGCCGCCTTACGGCAGACTTTTCTATGCCGTGGACAAAGACTCTTTCACCACGCACCCTTATCGTCGTCCCGGTATCGGCAGCATCGAAGAGCTTGAGGCATCCACGCTCGAAGACGTGCGCGCCTTTCACTCGACCTATTACCGGCCCGACAACGCCACGCTCGTCGTCGTCGGCGACTTCGAGCCGAAGCAACTCGACGCGTGGGTGGATCAGTATTTCAATCGCGTCCCGAAGCAGGAGAAGGCGATTCCCCGCGTGACGGCCAAAGAGCCTGCGCGCACCGCCGAGCGGCGAGTGATGGAATACGCGCCCAACGTTCCGCTGCCCGCCGTCGCCATCAGCTATCTCGCTCCGCCCGTCGCGGCGGACGACGCATACGCGTTGCGCGTCGCCGAGTCAATTTTGTCGGGCGGCGAATCGTCGCGCCTCTATCAATCGCTCGTCTATCAACAGCAGCTTGCGCAGGAAGCTTTCGCCAGCGCCGACTTGCGTGAAGACCCCGGCCTCTTCGTCTTCGGCGCGATTCTCGCGAGCGAGAAAAAACCGGAAGAGGCGGAGCGCGCGCTGCTCGCCGAACTGAAAAAGATGCAGGACTCGCCCGTCACGGCGGAAGAGTTGAGCAAAGCGATCAATCAACTCGTGACGAATCAACTGCGCGAGCGCGAGACGAACGACGGCAAGGCTTTCGCGCTCGCACGCGCGGCGGTGTTGCTCGGCGATGCCGGACTCGTCAACAAAGATTTGGACAAGCTGCAATCCGTCAAGGCCGCAGACATCCAACGCGTGATGAAGAAGTATTTCACCGACACGAACCGGGTCGTCATCACTTATCTGCCCGAATCAACGAAGCCGGGTCAGGAGAAGACCGGAGCGAAGGGAGAGAATGAATAATGACCCGATTTCATATCATCACGCCCCGCGCCACAGCGCTCGCCTTCGCAGCAATTCTCGGCTTAATGCTCATGACAAATAACACACCCGCGCAGACGACCACGACGCAGGAAACCCCGCCGCCACCCGCCGCGCCGCGCTCTGTGACCATCCCGAAGCCGTCCGAGCGGACGCTCAAAAACGGTCTGCGCGTGATCGTGATCGAAGACCACGACACGACGCTCGTCTCCTCTCTCATGATGGTCAAAAACGGCGGCGAAGTTGACCCCGCGCCGTTGAGCGGACTCGCCGACATGACCGCCTCGCTCCTGACGAAGGGCACGAAGACGCGCACTGCGCCGGAAATCGCGCAGGCCATCGAAGCGCTCGGCGGCTCGATCAATTCCGGCGCGGGCTGGGACGCCTCGCGCGCTTCCGTCAACGTCATGTCGTCGAAGATCGAGCCGGCGATGGCGATTCTCGCGGACGTGGTGCGCAACCCCGTCTTCAAAGACGAAGAGATCGAACGTTTGCGTCAACAGAATCTCGATAGTCTGAGCGTCGCACTCCGAGACCCCGGCGCGCTCGCGGGCTTCGTCGCATCGCGCGTCGTCTTCGGCGACACGTCATACGGCCACCCGCTCTCCGGCACGCCCGAATCGCTCGCGCGGATGAAGCGCGACGACATCGCGGCGCTCCATGCGAAATACTACCGGCCCGACAACGCCATCCTCGTCATCGGTGGAGACATCGCGGCGGACAACGCTTTCAAACTCGCCGAGCGAGCGTTCGGCGACTGGACGAAGCCCGCAGGAGCGTTGCCGTCGAGTGCCGCGGCGGGCTTGAAGGATAAGACGCAGGCGGGCGGTTCTGCGCCGCGCATCGTCGTCGTGGATATGCCGGAGGCCGGTCAGGCGGCGGTCGTGCTGACGCGCTACGGCATCAGCCGGACTGACCCGGACTATTATCGCGGCATCGTCTCGAACTCGATCCTGTCGGGCTACTCCGGGCGACTCAATCAGGAGATTCGCATCAAGCGCGGCCTCAGTTACGGCGCGCGTAGCTCGCTCGACGTGCGCCGCGAGGTCGGGCCGTACACCGCTTCGGCTCAGACGAAGAATCCATCCGGCGCGGAGGTGGCATCGCTTCTGACGGGAGAACTCGGCAGGCTTGCGACCGAGGCTGTGCTGGAGGCTGAATTGACGCCGCGCAAGGCCGTGCTCATCGGCAGCTTCGCGCGCAGCCTTGAAACGACCGATGGACTCGTCTCGCAGGTCGCTTCGCGCGCACTTTACGGCCTGAGCCTTGACGAGATTAACGATTACATCAAGAGCGTGCAGTCCGTCACAGCCGCCGACGTGCAGCGTTTCACGGGCGCGCGTCTCGGCGCGAAGGAATCCAACATCGTGATCGTCGGCAACTCGAAAGAGTTCATCGAGGCTCTGCGCAAGGGTTTCCCGAACGTCGAAGTAATCCCGCTCGCCGCGCTTGATTTGAACAGCGCCACGTTGCGCAAGGCAGGCGAGACGAAGTAGCAGCACCACCACGTTGACGAAGAGAATCGAGATGTCCGGGCGCGAGTTTATCCCGCCCGGATATTTCACAAAGTAGAGATGCGATTTTCATGAGAGACTGCGATGAATAAAAAGATTTACATCATGTTCGTGGCCGTCATCGTCTTGATGATAACAAGCGCTAAAACGCAGGCTCACAGTGTCGCGAGCGTCGCGACGCAGGATGATGCCGTGAGTGCGTTGAAGTCCGACCCGGCGTTAATTGCGAAGCGTTTGGCGAGCCGCAATCCGCTTGAGCGGCGCGGGGCAGCGGAAGAGATTGCGCGGGCGGCTGCGATTGAGCATCGTAAACTTCTCGAAGGCTATCGCGTGCAGGAAAAGGACGCGCGCGTCCGCGTGGCGATGGATTGGGCGCTCTACCGGACGGGCAGGAACGAGACGCTTTTTTCGCTCGTGCGTGCGCTCGAAACGAAACAGTCGGAGCAGTCGCTCGGTTATCTCGCGCAACTCGAAAGCCCTGAGCCGCTCTACGTCTTTTTGAAACGCGTCAACGGGAATACGCAAATCCGTCTCATCGAAGTGCTGGCGCGCATCGGAGACGGCGGCACGCTCGAACAGCTAAAGTCATTCACGGCTTCACTCGATCCCGGCATCGCCGATGCCGCGAAATTTGCAGAGAGAGAGATCACCATCCGCCTTGAAGAAACTCCGCGCGCGGAACCGAAGCGACCACGTCAGGTCGGCAAGGACGAAGAGTCGCACCCGTAAACGAAAAGCATGTAGCGATGAATGGAAGAAGCGAGCGCCCGACGGCTCGCTTCTTTTTTTTAACTTTCTCGCCTCTTTTTTTAACTTAAAAGAGCGAGAGGCTGCACGTCGAGAGGAAATGCTTCCACGCACAGGCTATACTCTTTTCGATAATCAAAACTAACTGACGGCGATTGATGGCAGAGCGCAAACGCGCGGCGGCGACTGACGATGCACAGAAACCTTCGTTCTTTTCTCGACCTGCTCCGGCGCGAGAACGACTTGATTGAGATCGAGACGGAAGTTGACCCCGACCTTGAACTCGCGGAAATTCACAGGCGAGTGATCGAGCGGGGCGGCCCGGCGCTCCTTTTCCGACGCGTGAAGGGAAGCCGCTATCCGGTCGTGACGAATCTTTTCGGCACGGAGCGTCGCATCGGCCTTGCCTTCGGCCCGAAGCCTGAGGCGCTTGTGCGTGAAGTTGTGCGCGTCGCGGAGTCGCTGTTGCCGCCGCGCCCGAAGGAGTTGTGGCGACACCGCTCGCTCGCCCTCGAAGCTCTCAAACTTGGCACGCGTCGCGTCAGCCGCGGGCCTGTAACGGAAGTATTGGACAGCCCGGCGCGACTCGACGAGTTGCCGGTCTTGACGACGTGGCAAGAGGACGGCGGCCCGTTCTTCACGCTGCCGCTCGTCTATACGGAACACCCCGCGACGGCCAAGCACAATCTCGGCATGTATCGCATGCAGCGCTACGACGCGGGCGCGACCGGCATACACTGGCAGATACATAAGGGCGGCGGTTTTCATTATCACGAGGCGGAGAAACTGAACGAGCCGCTGCCGCTCACGATGTTTCTCGGCGGCCCGCCCGCCCTCATCCTCTCGGCCATCGCGCCGCTGCCGGAAGACGTGCCGGAACTCGTCCTCGCTTCCGTGCTCGCGGGCGAGAAAATCCGCATCGTTCCGAATACGCTGGCAGGCTTCAAGCATCGTCTCATCGCCGAAGCCGAGTTCGCGCTCGTCGGGCGCGTGCCGCCGCACGTGCGCAGACCCGAAGGCCCGTTCGGCGATCACTACGGCTATTATTCGCTGCGCCACGATTACCCTGTGTTCGAGGTCGCGGGAGTTTTTCATCGCAAGGATGCCATCTATCCCGCGACGGTCGTCGGCAAACCGAGGCAGGAAGATTTTTTCATCGGCGACTATTTGCAGAAACTTCTCTCGCCGCTTTTTCCCCTTGTGATGCCGAGCGTGCGCGACCTATGGACGTATGGCGAAACCGGCTTTCACGCGCTCGCCGCGGCGGTCGTGCGCGAACGTTACGCGCGCGAGGCGCTCGTCTCAGGCTTTCGCATTCTCGGTGAAGGCCAACTCTCGCTCACGAAGTTTCTCTTGCTGACGGACACGCCGCAGGATTTGCGAGACTTCAAAAAGCTGTTCGAGCACATGCTCGCGCGCGTGCGTTGGGAGAACGATCTGTTCATCTTCTCGAACGTCTCGATGGACACGCTCGACTACACGAGCGGGAAGGTGAACGAGGGAAGCAAGGCGATCCTGCTCGGCTTAGGCGACGCCGTGCGCGAACTGCCGCGAGAGTTTCGCGGGCAACTTCCCGCCGGTGTTTCGCGCGCGGAAGTTTTCTGCGGGGGCTGTCTCGTCGTGCAGGGCGCTTCATTTGTGCAGGACGAAGGCTTGGCCGCGCGGCTCGCGCGCGAAGAGGCGTTTGCGTCGTGGCCGCTCGTCGTCCTGCACGACGACGCGGACGTGGCGCGCTCCGCAGAGGATTTTCTCTGGGCGACGTGGACGCGCTTCGAGCCTGCCTCGGACATTCACGCCGCCGAAACAGTCGTCCGGCGGCATCATCTCTCTTACCGCGCGCCGATTGTTATAGACGCGCGCATGAAGCCCGGTTATCCCGATGAACTCGTGGTGCGGCCCGACATCGGCGAACTCGTCGAGCGGCGCTGGCGCGAATATTTTCCGCGTGGTTTGTCGTCCAACGTTTGAAGAAGTTACGCGCTCACGTCTGGGCCGGAAGCCTGACGGTGAAAATCGCGCCGCCGTTCGGAGCGTTCGCGACCGTCAGCGTTCCGCCGTGATCCGTGAAGACTCTGTGGGCGAGAGCGAGTCCGACGCCGTGACCTTTGGCTTTCGTCGTGAAGAAGGGGATAAAGATGCGCTTGATGTCGGCCTCGGAGATTCCCGCGCCGCTGTCCATGATTTCGATTTTGGCCCACACGCGCCCGCCCTCGCCGCCCTCCTCGCGTGAGCCGCGCACGACGACAAACCGCTCGACGCTCGTCTCTTCGATTGCCTCTGCGGCGTTACGCAGAAGATTGAGAAGTGCCTGCCGCAACATGCGCTCGTCGCCGTTGATCTCCGGGAACGTGCCCTCCAGACTGAGCGTGACGCCTCGCTGCGAGTAGAGCGGGCTGAGTTCGGAGGCGCAATGCTCGAAGATTTCCTTGAGCGCGACTTCGCTTAAGTCGAGCGGCCTCGGTCGCGCGAAATTGAGAAACGCCGTGACCATCTCGGCGAGGCTGCGCACCTCTTTGAGCAGCGCGGCGGCGGCATCAAGGCGCGCATCTTCGATGAGAGACTGATTCTGTAGAAGCTGCGCGTAGCCGTGCAGCGTGGCGAGCGCATTCTTGAATTCGTGGGCCAGCCCCGCGGACATCTCGCCGAGGCTTTCCAGATTTTTTTTCAGCGCGACGGCCTCACGCAACTGCGCGACTTCCGTGATGTCCGTCAGCAGGCAGAGCGCACCGCGCGCGGCCCTCTCCGGCTGCGGGTCAATCGGAGCGACAGTCACGCCGAGACGCCGCTCGACGCCGCCCTCGCCCTTCGCCGTTACTTCCTCCCGCCTGTAGAGTTCTCCCGTCTCAAGACAGTTGCACACCATCTTCGCAAGCTCAGGCGCGCTCTCAAGCAGGCTGGAAAAATGACTGCCCTCAAACTCGCCACCCGTGCGCAACAGTGTTCGCGCGGGCACGTTGACGATGGTCGCAAGCCCCTCGGCATCGAACGCGACGAGGCCCGACGGCACGCTCGCCACGATGCGCTCGCTGAATTGTTCAGCCGTCGCCGCTCGCGCGCTCGCACGTGCGCTCAAGCTCTCCAACTCACGCTGTTTCGAGCGAAGCTGCGCGACGACTTCCTGAAAAGTTTCGAGGACGAACTCGGTCTCGTCCTTCGCCTTGCCGCGCGCGGAGGCGGCGACGGGCGCTCGCTCCGCTTCGTCCACGAGTTGCCTGTATGGTCTCAGCAACCAGCGCGGGATGAGCAGGATGCTGGGCACGCTGACGATGAGCGTGATGATGAAGACCGTGAAGAGGACGGGAGCACGCGTCGCACGCGTCGCGGGCGTCACCGCCACCAGCGTCAGCGTAAACAGATTGGCGAGCAGCAGCAATCCGACCACCAGCGCCAGCGCCAACTGCGCGCGGTTTTCATAACGAGGAGGCATAGAAAAGTCATGAGTGATGAGAGTTGAGCGGGCTAATGTTTTAGCTCATCTCACGTCGCTTCAGCGTCCATCAACTCATCTGAATTGTCCCGCGTACCACTCGACGAATGGCTGGCCGAAGAGCATCGCAAAGATTGTGCCGAGGCCGAGGAAGATGCCGAAGGGAAGGAGCATCTGCATGTCGCGCCCGCGACGCAACATGATGGCGACGCCGATGATCGAGCCTGACAGCACGGCGAAGAAAAGCGTCAGCACCGTTAGCGGCCAGCCGAGGAATGCCCCGACCATGAACATCATCTTCACGTCGCCGAACCCCATCGCCTCGACGCCGCGCAGACGTTTCCAGAGCCAGCCGACCAGCCACAGAAAACCCCCGCCGAAGAGTGCGCCAAGCGCAGCCCCGATGAGCGACACGGCCCACACGGGCCAATGCGCGAGATGTCCTTCGGAGAGAAACGCGACCCCGTAAAGGTTGGGCACGAGGGCGCGTGCGACGAATGCGAAGACGACGCCGGGCAGCGTGATAACGTCGGGCAGAATCATATGCTCGGCGTCTATGAAAATTAGAGAGAAGACGGCGGCGACGAAGATAAGGTCGAAGGGGAGCGCGAGCGTGAAGCCGGAGCGCAGCCAGTAGGTGAGCGCGAAGAGGAGCGCCGTCAGCGCCTCGACCGCCGGATAGCGCGGCGAAATCGGCGCATGACAGGCGCGGCAGCGTCCACGCAGAATGAGCCAACTCAGCACCGGCACGTTATCGTAAGGGCGAATCGCCGTCCCGCAAGCGGGGCAGCGCGAGTGCGGGAAGACGATTGACTCTTCGCGCGGGACGCGGTGAATGACGACGTTGAGAAAGCTGCCGATGACCGCCCCGATGGCCGCCACGGCGAACAGAATAAAGAAGTTGGGCAGGCCGGTGATTTCTTCGTTGGCTAGTAAGTTTGACGAATCGAGCATGTGCGGCAGAATCGTGAAATGAAAGATAAGAAGTCGTCGGGCACACCGCTTGACGGGTTGTGCGCCCGAAAAGCATATTAAAGCTTCGCGCCCGTTTGTGAAAGAAGCGGTGGGCGGAAATTTCGAGTCGGGGGGAAATCGTTTGAATTCACGAAAGCCAATTTACGCGATGTTGACGTTTGGCCTCGTCGTTATACTCGTTCTCACATTCACGCCCTACGCGCTCATCTCACGCGCTCGTCAGGCGGTCGAATCAACTCTCCCCGCGTTGCAACAGACCGTCGCCGTCCAGCAGGTCGCGCCGCCGCCCGTCCATGAATTGTTCGATGTCGCATCATGGTATTCAGGCCGGGGCGAAGACCCTTCACGTCATGCCATGCTCGTCGAGTCGATAGACGGGCGACACGTCTTCGCCGCTCATAACACGGAGGCGACCTTCAACCCCGCCTCGCTCGTCAAACTGACGACCTCGCTCGTCGTGCTCAAGCGGCTCGGCAAAGACTATCGCTTCGAGACACGCGTTTACGCGGACGGCACGGTGGATAAGTCGGGCGTGCTGCACGGGAAGTTGTTTGTCTCAGGAAATGATCCGACGTTTGGCGACTTGAGCGCCGTCAAAATCGCGGAGGAATTGGACAAGCGCGGAATCAAAAAGGTCACGGACGAGATCGTCGTGTCGGAAGAGTTTTCTTTCAACTACAGCGAGAAGCCTGAAGAGTCCGCGCAGCACATGGCGAAGGTCATGAAGTTCGCGCCGAAGAAGTTCAGCGTCGGCGACGCGCCCGCCGCCGCGCCGTTGTTCGTGCTGCGCTCATACCCTCTGCGAGAAATTCTCCTGTACATGAACGCTCATTCCGTCAACTTTGTCGCGGAGCATCTGGGCGCGCTGGTCGGCGGCCCGGAGGGGGTGCGGCGTTTTCTGGTCGAAGACCTCAAGCTGCCCGCCGAGCAGGTCTGGCTCTCAACCACGTCGGGCCTCGAACACAATCGGATGACCGCGCGCGGCTTGCTGACGGTGATTCGCGCGCTCAACGATGAAGCGAACCGGCAAGGGCTAAAGCTCGAAGACATTATGGCGGTGGCGAGCGATGATTGGGGCACGCTCCGCAACAGGCTGATCGGCACGCCGCTCGAAGGGGCTGTGGTCGGCAAGACAGGGACGCTTGTGCACGACGACGGCGGCATGGCGAGCCTCGGCGGCGCGGTCTTCACGCAGAAAGAGGGAATGGTCTTTTTCGTCGTTTTCAATCAAGGGTCGGGGGTTGCCGAAAGCCGCGCCATGACGGACGAACTGCTCGTTCAAGTCGTCATGAGTCAGGATATCCCCGCCATCATCCAGCGACCCGAAGAGCGCCGTCACCTGCTCGAAAGCGCAGACCTCATCATTGCGGAACAGTGAATCGTGAATAGTGAATCGTAAATCGTGAATAGATAAAACGGTCTCTCTATTCACGATTTACGATTTACCATTTACTTCCTTTTGCATTTCCCAGAGCAGAATATTTTTAAGGAAGGCATGGTGCGCGGCGAAGCTGGCGATGGAGAGTCCGGCGATGCCGTCGCGGAAACCGCCCTTCAGGATGTAGCCGCGTGCGAAGGCCGCGGGCGCGGCGAGGGCCAAGCGGAGCGGAGTGGTGCGTCGGCCCGCCTCGAACATTTTCTGCGCGGCCAGAGGAGCGTATCGCTCGCCGATCATCCGGTGATGATGCGCCGCGTCGCGCACGCTGTAGTGCAGGATGTCGCCGCCGAGAACTTCAATGCGCGCGTCGCCGTTCATGCGGACTGACTCGTGGACGTGCGCGCCCTCCCAACGCCCGCGCGTGCGTTTGAAGAGACGCAATTGATAATCGGGATACCAGCCGCCACCGCGAATCCAACGCCCCATGTAAAAAGAGCGACGCGCGATGCGATAGCCGTCCGCCAGCGCCTCTTCCGACCCGCCACGCAATTTTTCAATTGATGCGCGCAACTCTTCCGAGACGCGCTCGTCCGCATCGAGACTGAAAATCCAATCGTGTTTCGCCGCCTCTGCCGCGAACCCTTTCTGCGCGGCGAAGCCGGGCCACGGGCGCGAGATGACGCGCGCCCCACACTCGCTCGCGATCTCGCGCGTGGCATCCGTTGATTCGGAATCAACGACCAGCACCTCGTCGGCCCACGCGACGGATTCGCAGGCGGCGCGGATGTTGTCCGCTTCGTTGAAAGTGATGATGGCGGCGGTAATCTTCACGTCTTTAAGGCAGCGGGTGGAATCGTGCGCGAGCCGACAGAGCATACGAACGCCGACGCACGGGCGTCAACATCTTAAACATGGGCGTTAACATCTTAAAGAAGAGACAGACGCCTAACGTCCATCGTTGCCCTTAATCAAAAT
>JBAVPI010000042.1:0-2754 GCA_049692915.1 Pyrinomonadaceae bacterium | reverse complement strand
AGTTGAAGGCGCTCGGCGCGGACGGCCTCAAACTGTTCGCCATTGACCGCGACCTGATGGCCGCCGTCTGGGACGAGGCCCACAAGCAGAATCTACGCATCGCGCATCACACTGCCGTCGCCGAAACGAACGCTTGGGACGACATCAAGTACGGCACGACGAGCATCGAGCACTGGTACGGCATCCCCGACGCCGCGCTCGCCGCGGGCGTCCAGAACTTCCCGCCCTCTTATAACTACAACGACGAGGTTGACCGTTTCCGCTACGCCGGACACCTGTGGCGCGAGGCCGACCATGAACGTTTGATGAAGGTGCTCGACGCGATGGTCGAGGCGCACGTCGCATGGGACCCGACGCTCGACATCTATGAGGCGAGCCGCGATCTGCAACGCGCGCAGACGCAGCCTTGGTTCAAGGATTATCTGCACCCGGCGTTGGAAAATTATTTTCGGCCAGACCCGGCCAATCACGGCTCTTACTTTCTCGGCTGGACTTCGACCGACGAGGCTTACTGGAAAGAGAACTATCGTATCTGGATGGATGCGGTGCGCGAATTTGAACGTCGCGGCGGACTCGTCGGCGCGGGCGAGGACGCGGGCTTCATCTATCAGATGTACGGCTTCGGTTTGCTGCGCGAGCTTGAGTTGCATCAGGAAGCGGGCTTTCATCCGCTCAAAGTGATTCAGCACGCGACCGGCAACAACGCGCGCATCCTCGGCGAGGAGAGTCGTCTGGGACGCGTCCGCGAAGGCTATCTCGCAGACCTCATCATCGTCAACGGCAACCCGCTTGAGAATCTCAAAGTGCTCTACCCGACCGGCGTTGACATCATCCGCGAAGGGCGCGCCGTGCACACGGGCGGCGTCGAATGGACGATTAAGGACGGCATTACCTATCACGCGCCGACGCTGTTTGCCGAAGTCAAAGAAATGGTCGCCGCCGCCCGCACGGAGAAAAAGCCGAAAGCCACGGCGCGTTAGTCAGTTTGCTTCGGGCTGCTGAACTGTTCGAGGAATCTTAAAAAGAACTCTCTGTCCTTCGCGTGCGTCAGCAAGTTCGGGACGGCCTCTCGCGCGACCCACTTCGCTTCGGGGTTATCGGGGTCAACAGGCCGGAGCGTTTCCTGCGTCGTGTTGAAGAGGAACAGGTGAATGGTCTTCAGTTCCGTCGGCTCCTCGCCGCCTGTTAAGGAAATTCTGAAACGCTCGTAGCTGCCCAACTCCCCGACCAACTCCAACTCCGTGACGCCCGACTCTTCGTAGATTTCGCGACGCGCGGCGGCGAGCCTGTCCTCGCCCGCCTCGATGTGGCCCTTCGGCAAAGACCATGACGTGCCGTGCTGGCTGACCACGAGGATTTCTCCACGCGTGTTGACGACGATGCCGCCCGCGCTCTCGGTTTTCTTCATAACAATCAAACGTCCATCATGTGTTCGTCACGACCGGATAATAGAACGTGTTAAGATTCGGCCCGTGCCGCCTCCGTTAAGACAAGAGGGCGGCGATGCGGTTAACATCTTCGCCCCGGAGGGTCAACGATGGCAAGAGACTTGATTCGCGAGCACCTCTCGTACATACAGGTGGAGAAGGGTTTGGCCGCGAACTCGCTCATGAGCTACCGGCGTGATTTGGAGAAGCTGCGCAGGTGGGCCGACGCGCAAGGGCGTGGGGTGGGCGAACTGAACAAGGGCGAGTTGTCGCAGTGGGTGATGTCGCTCTCGCGCGGGGGGTTGGGGCCGCGCTCTCTGGCACGCACGATCAGCGCGGCGCGCGGCTTCTATCGCTTTCTATTGCTCGACGGGCATCTCACAGCCGACCCGACCTCCGATCTGATCGCGCCGCAGCCGACACAAAAGCTCCCGCGCTTTCTCTCGCAGGAAGAGATGGAGAGACTCATCAACGCGCCCGACACGTCCGCGCCCGAAGGCGTGCGAGATCGTGCCGTCATCGAATTGCTCTACGCGACGGGGCTGAGGGTCAGCGAACTCGTCTCGCTGACCGTCGCGCAGTTGGACGCGGAACAGGGTCTGCTCTCGTGCACGGGCAAAGGCAACAAGCAGCGCAAGATTCCGGTCGGGCGCAGCGCGCTCAGCTGGCTTCGTCAATATCAACAGCAGGGCGCGCGCCGCGCCATCCTCGACGGACACGAGAGCCTGCGCCTCTTCGTCGGGCGCGGCGGACAACCATTGACGCGCAACTTCGTCTGGGCGATGCTCAAAAAGCACGCGGCCAGAGCGAACGTCCACGGCGTCTCGCCGCACGTTCTGCGCCACAGCTTCGCCACGCACCTGCTCGACCACGGGGCCGACACGCGCTCCGTGCAGGCCATGCTCGGCCACAGCGACCTCGCCACCACGCAGATTTACACGCACGTCACAAGCGAACGCCTGCGCGCGACTTACGAGAAGTGCCACCCGCGCGCGCATCGTGGCGCGGGCGCGACGAACGACGCGGCTGATTAACTCCGTCGAGAGGGAAGCGGCAAAGTCGCAAGAGGTGTCAGGCAAGTTGCGTTTGAATGTCTCTGCTTTATGACTAACGCCTGCGGGCGCGGGCCGGTAAACGCGCGCATCACCCGCTCGCTCCCGCAGGTGTTGCCGACAAGTTCAATGCTTCGCATGCAGCCTCTGCCGATTGATTCACTCCTGCCCGAAATCGCCGAACATCTCCGGCGCTCACATAATCTCGTCATCGAAGCGCCGCCGGGCGCGGGAAAGACGACGCGCGTCCCTCCTGCTCTGCTCGACGCGGGGCT
>JBAVPI010000041.1:0-1752 GCA_049692915.1 Pyrinomonadaceae bacterium | reverse complement strand
CGTTAATCCGCGCCGCTTCCCTTGTGTGTTGCGTGTGTGCTGCGCCTTCGTCGCGCCTTCAAGGATTATTCGTCGGAGTCGGAGTGACGATGGCGGCGCGTCGGACGTAGGCGTCGCCGCGTTGGGTCAGGCCGGACTTCTGGGCGAAGGTGTAGAGCACGGAGGTGAGCAGTTCCTTGCTGTCGAGTTTGAAGCTCGTGTTGCCTTCGGCGTGTGTGTCCGGGTCGCGGTACTGGAGAATCATGTAACGGCTTTTCTTCTTGATGAAGAGGCCGGGCAGTCCGAGACCGTAAGGGACGGTGCTGGCGAGGACGCTGCCCGCCGTCGTGCGGCGCGACTGCGTGTCGGGCCACGCGGCCATGACCGCTTTGTAGGGCACGGAAAAAATCTCTTTGCCCAGTTTGTCCTTGAAGACGAGGCGGCTGTTCACGTCGTCGAAGTTGAGCGTGCCGTCAGACTTCTTGTAACCGACGAGTCCGCCTTCGTACTTCGCCTTGACCGTCTGCGGCGCGGCGGGCGGCGTGGGCGTGATGACCGACCCCGCCTGCCCGTTCGACGGCGGCGGGTTGCTCATCGTGCGTTGCGCGAAGGCCGCAGGTGTGCTCGACGTGACGGACGCGGCCAGCAAGAGCAGCGCGACGAGAAATCTGTGTGCGTTGTTCATCTCTCTCCTTACAAACGAAACTTTATTGACGAACTAGAGACGCATGCCGCCCATCGTGCGTTGCCAGACGAGAGATTTCCTTAAGACGCAGAGGCGTTGCCGCTCTTCGGGCGGGCAGGCCGGCTCCAACTGTCCGAGGATGGCTTCGAGGAGCGGCACGGCGAACTCGCGCGCGTGCGCGATGACCTGCGAATAATAGTGTAGATGGACGAAGCCGTCTGCGCTTTTGTGAAAGCCGTAAGCGTCCGCGTCATTGAGCCGGTAAACGTCCTGCCCGACCGGAATCACGCGGCGCGGGACGCCGTGCGTGTTCGACCACGCGCTATCGTTGCCGTCGCCCTTTCGCCCGCGCGTGCCGAGAAGAAGGACGCCGACGAGAATGCCCTGCTCGTTCAAATAGTCGGGGCTGAGGACGGAGAGGTCGGCTCGCGGGGAGAGGCGCGGCCCGAAGCTCCCGTATTCGGGGTTGGCGAGTTCCGTGTTGTAGATGACGCCCACGATCTCTTCATCATCGCCGACGGGAATCGAGACGAACTGTGCGAACCCGTAATCGTCCGATGTGGGCGGCGCGGCGGCGTCGAGCACGTCGATCACGCGCCCCACATAGTCAACGTGCGAATTGGATTTGACGATCTTGGCAATCTTGGTCATCTGGTTATCAGGAAAAGAAATTTAACAGGGATGGACAGGATAGACAGGATGAAGAAGAAATGATGAAAGAAGAAAAAGCATTTGGCTTCTTTTCATCAATCATCAATCCGTATTTGTCTTTAATCCTGTTCATCCTGTCCATCCCTGTTAATTGTTTTCGCAATGCTCAAAACGGCGACTGCCGCGCCCACTCAGGCACTTTGTAGAGAATCCACCAGAGCACGAGTTGCGCGCCGAAGATGACGATGCCGAGCGTGATGCTCATGGCTGAGGCACGACGCCCCCCCACGTGCGGCGTGCGAATGGCGCGCAGCAAACCGACGCTCCCGCAGACTAGCGCGCCGGGGCAGAAGAGAATGCCGAGGTAGGGCACGAGCGCGTAGGTCACGAAAGCGAGCGCGGTCGTCGAAGCGCCGTTACGATTCGCGGTTAAAGTC
>JBAVPI010000040.1:0-1741 GCA_049692915.1 Pyrinomonadaceae bacterium | reverse complement strand
CCAACGAGATGCACGATCCTGCGCGGCAACTCGCCGCCCGCCGACGCCGCCCGCAGCAGGGCCGCGTAATCTTCGCGCCGCGCAGGGTCTATCGCGTAAAGGCGCTCGTCGAGTTGCGCGAATCGCTCTCCACTGATCGCCGCAAAGACCTTGCGCCCCTCGCCTCGCAAACGTTCGACCAGCTTCTCGCCGACCCCACTTCTGTCGAGCAGCACGAGCCAAGAGGCATCCTCCCCCGCTTCGAGCGCGGCCCCGATCTGGTAGGGTGCGACGGTCTGTCGCCATGCGGGAACGTAGAACCAGTCCGCGACATCCCCGCGCCGGCCCGGTAAAGATCGTCGGGCGGCGACTCCGGCGGCACGTTCCCGTGGTGCGTCAATCCAGTAGCGCTCGCGCTCGAATGGATATGTGGGGAGCGGCACGCGGCGACGCGGCGCGTTGGCGTGGAGCGCGGGCCAGTTAATCTCGACTCCGGCAAGCCACAGACGGCCCAGCGCGCAGAGCAACATTGCTTCCTCCGGCTCGTGCCCCTGTGACGCGTCAAGCGAAGCGAGCACGGGCTGGCCTTCGGGCAGATCGGCACGACCGTCAACGAGTTTCGTCAACGTCCGCCCGAAGCCGACTTCGAGCAACACAGGCCCACCGGCGCGCAACAGCCTGCCTACGCCTTCGTCGAAACGCACCGTCTCGCGCAGATGTCTCGCCCAGTAGGACGGGTCAGTCGCCTCCTCTTCGCGAATCCAGTCGCCCGTCAAGTTCGACACGAACGGTATCTTCGGCGAGTTCAGTCGCAAGCCTCTCAGTCGTCCGGCAAACGCCTCTACAGCCATCTCCATCATGCCGGAGTGGAACGCGTGCGAGACTTCGAGACGACGATGCATGACTCCCAGATCAACCAGCCGCGCCTCAAACTCCTGCACTGCCTCGACCGCGCCCGACACGACGCACAGAGCCGGAGCATTGACCGCCGCCATCCACAGCCCCTCTCCCATCAGCGCTTCGACTTCATCCTGCTTCAGCGTCACCGCCAACATCGCCCCTTCCGGCATCTCCTGCATCAAGCGACATCGGGCCGCCACCGCCGCGAGCGCATCTTCAAGCGAGAAGACACCGGCCAGACACGCCGCCACATACTCGCCCAGACTGTGCCCGATCATCGCCGCCGGTCGCACGCCCCACGACTCGTATAGTTTCGCCAGCGCGTACTCGATGACGAACAGCGCGGGCTGCGTGACCAACGTTTGCCTCAGCCGCTCACGCGCCCCTTCCTCCTCACCTGTGGCCGGATAGAGAATCGTGCGCAGGTCGAAGCCCAGATGCGCCTTGAGCACGTCCGAGCAATAATCCACATGCTGCTTGAATACCGGCTCGGCGCGATACAGTTCGCGTCCCATGTTGACGTGCTGCGTACCCTGACCGGGGAACATGAAAGTGACAGGCCGCGAGCCGCCGCCGGGGAACATCAATGCCACCGGCCTCGCTTCCCCTTCTGCCTCCCTCTCGCTGTCGAACACACGCCGCTCGTCCATCATCTCCAACGCTTCCGCCGCCTCCGCCGCCTCTCTGCTCACCACGAACCGACGCCGCCCGAACTCCTTGCGCCCCACCTGCAACGTGTACGCTATGTCCCCCAACTCTTCCTTGTCTCTTCTCTTCTCACTCCCTCTCAGATGCCTCGCCATCTCCCGCGTCATCTCATCCAATGCTGCCTCGCTGCGCGCCGACATCACCAATATCTCCC
>JBAVPI010000039.1:0-3151 GCA_049692915.1 Pyrinomonadaceae bacterium | reverse complement strand
GCGCAGGATCGTGCATCTCGTTGGCGTGAGCGGCGACGCGCAGGACGATGACTCTGCGTTCCGCAGCCTGATGCTGCTCGCGCAGTCGCTCGGCGAGCAGCAACTCACATCCGACGCGAGACAAGGCATGAGCGAGTCGCCTATTCGTATCACGGTCGTGACGAACGATATGCAGCAGGTGACGGGGACGGATCGCGTCGTGTCCGGGAAGGCGCTGGTGCTCGGCCCCTGCAAGGTGATCGCGCAGGAGTATCAGAACATCGTCTGCCGCAGCGTGGATGTCGAACTGCTGCTGCCGCCTGACCAAAGCGGCGCGGCGGAAGAACAGTCAGCCGGTGAGGTGGTCAAGCAACTGCTCGGTGAATTCGCCGCCGGTGATGACGACGCAGTAGTGGCTTATCGCGGCGGGCGGCGTTGGGCGCAGGTCTTCGAGCCGGTGCATCTGCCCCGCGTCGCGGCGCACACGACGACTTTCAGAGAGGGCGGAGTTTATCTCATCACGGGCGGGTTGGGGGGCGTCGGCCTCGTGCTGGCCGGAGAGCTTGCGCGGCGCGCTCACGCAAAATTGATTCTCGTGGGGCGCTCGGCCTTCCCTGAGCGCAGCGAGTGGCGTAGTCGGGCGCAGGCGCACCCGGCGCACGATGAGACGGGCGCGAAGATCGCTCGACTTCTGGCGTTTGAAGACGCGGGCGCGGAAGTCTTTTACGCGCAAGCAGACGTGTCCGACCTCGACAGTCTGCGCGCCGCCGTCGAGCGCGGGACGGCGCGGTTCGGCCCCGTCAACGGTGTGATTCATGCGGCAGGCTCGCCGCCGCACGGCTTGTTACAGCGGAAGACGGATGAAGACATCGAGGCGGCGCTGGCGGCGAAGGTGTTGGGTACGAAGGCGCTGCTCACACTCTTTGAGGGCGCGGGCCTCGACTTCATGCTCCTGTGTTCGTCCATCCGCGCCATCACGGGCGGCCCCGGCTCTTCGGTCTATGCGGCGGCCAACGCATTTCTCGATTCGGTCGCGCAACGGTCGGGCCGACAGCGCATCATGTCGGTCAACTGGGACGGTTGGAAGGGTGTCGGCATGGCGGCCCACGCGCCCATGCAAGACGGCCTCCGACTTGATACGGACGGCGGCCTCTCGGTCGAAGATGGAGTCGAGGCGTTCGACCGTCTCGTCGCTTGCAAACTGCCGCAGGTGGTCGTCTCTACATGCGACCTCGGCGCGGTCATCGAAGAGGCACGGGGGTTCAACATCGCGAGCACGCCCGTCGCGCGAACCGAAACCCGGCGGGCACAACTCAGCCACCCGCGCCCGAATGTCTCCGTGCCCTACGTCGCGCCGCGCAACGAGGCCGAGCGTTTGCTGGCCGACATCTGGCAGCGGCTACTCGGCATCGAGCCGGTGGGAGTTGACGACAACTTCTTCGAGTTGGGCGGCGACTCGACCATCAGCATCCAGATCATGGCCGAGGCGAACCGGGCGGGACTTGGATTGACGCCGAAGCAGATTTTCGAGCGCCAGACAGTCGCCGAGTTGGCGCAGGTGGCAACGACGCTTGAGACGGCGCGGCAGACAACGAATCAGACTACGGATGAAGAGCCTCATGCCGTGGCCGATTTCGCGGAGTTCGGCTGGCGGCCCGAACACCTCGAAGAGTTGCTGACAAAAGTGGGGCAGCCGACGGGCAAGGGGTCTGACCATGAACAGTAACGTCATTGACTTCTTCCCCCTCACGCCGATGCAGCAGGGGATTCTTTTTCATACGCTCTATACGCCGGGCACGCCCGCTTACTTTCAGCAGATCGAGTGCGTGCTGCGCGGGCCGCTCGATGCCGCGGCTTTTTGTCGTGCGTGGCGGCAGGTGGCGGCGCGTCACGCGGCGTTGCGAACAGGCTTCGTCTGGGAAGAGATTAAGGAGCCGGTTCAGATCGTCTATCGTCAGGCCGATCTGCCCTGCGACATACACGACTGGCGCGACCATGCGCCCGACGCGCAGGCGACCCTCTGGGCGGAGTTGCTGCGCGACGAACGCGCGCGCGGTTTCGACCTCGCGTCGCCGCCCCTGTTCAGGCTCACGCTCGCCCGCATCCACGACGACGCGCACAGGTTCGCCATCAGCTATCACCACATCATCCTCGACGGCTGGTCGCTGCCGCTGCTCCTGAAGGAAGCCTTCACTTGCCACACGGCGTACTGCGGCGACGGCGACGCGGGCGAACTCGTTCTGGCCGAGCCGCCGCGATTTCGCAACTACGTCGCATGGCTGCGGCGGCAAGACCTCGATGCGGCGCGGCGCTTCTGGCAACGCTTGCTTGAAGGCTTCACGGCCCCGACGACCCTCGGCGCGCGCACGTCATCCTCCGCGCAACTCATGCCCGAAGCCGTCTTCGACGAAGTGCGAAGCGATCTGCCGCCGCACGTCGCAGAGGCCCTGCAATCCCTCGCGCGCGCCCGACGGCTGACGCCGGGCACGATCTTTTATGGAGCGTGGGGGCTGCTGTTGAGCCGCTACACGGGCGAGCCGGACGTGGTCTTCGGTGTCACGGTGTCGGGCCGCATGGCGGCGTTGGAAGGCATCGAGGCGATGGTCGGTCTGCTGGTCAACACGCTGCCCGTGCGCATCCCGATAGACGGCGACGAGGTGCTGACAGAGTGGCTACAACAAATTCAAGCCGGGCAGGTCGGGGCGCGGCAGTACGAATACAGCCCGCTCGCAGACATTCAGAACTGGAGCGGAGTCGCGCGCGGCCAGTCGTTGTTTGAAAGCATCCTCGTCTTCGAGAACTACCCCGTAGATGCCGCTCTGACAGATGCGCCCGGCGGCCTCGTCGTCGAGCAGGTCAAGACCTTCGAGCGGACAAACTATCCGCTCACGCTGCTCATCGGCTCGCGTCCGGCCAGCACGTTGCGGCTGATCTACGACACACGACAGTTCGCGCCCGACGCGGTCGCCAGAATGCTCGCACACCTCCAAGATCTGCTCGCCGGTATCGCCGCCGACCACACGCAGCGGCTTTCGTCTCTTAGGATGCTGACGAGCGCCGAGCGTCATCAGTTGCTCGTCGAGTGGAACGACACGCAGGCGGACGACGAAGAGAATATCGGATGCGTGCATCAACTGTTCGAGGCACAGGCGGCGCGCACGCCCGACGCCGT
>JBAVPI010000038.1:0-1974 GCA_049692915.1 Pyrinomonadaceae bacterium | reverse complement strand
GGACTGGCGCGGTCGTGTTGCCGGGCGCGCTTCTGCTCGCGGGCGTCGTGATGAACACGATTGCGGCGGCGGGCGTCATCTTCATTCAATACTTCGCGGACTATTCGCGCGCGCTACAGATTCTGCGCTGGACGATTGGCAGTCTCGACGTGGTCGGCTTCGATCTCGTCTGGCGAATGCTGGTCTTCCTCGTCCCCGGCTGGGTGGTGCTGCTCGCGATGTCGCGCGATCTGCATCTGCTCGCGGTGGACGAAGAGACGGCGGCGAGCCTCGGCGTCAACGTCAAGCGGAGCGAGCGACTTGTCTATGCCGCGGCCTCTTTGATCGTCGGCGTGACGGTCGCGGTCGGCGGCACTATCGGCTTCGTCGGACTGATCGTGCCGCACGCCGTCAGGTTATTGTTCGGCGAAGACGTGCGCCTCGTCCTGCCTTGCTCGTTCGTCTTAGGGGCGGCGTTTTTGATGCTCGCCGACATGATCGCGCGCACCGTGCTCGGCGCGGGCGAACTGCCCGTCGGCGCAATCACGGCGCTCGCGGGCGGCCCCGTCTTTCTCTGGCTGCTCAGACGGCAGCAAAGGTATTCGGCGTTGTGAAGAAGAATTGACAGGGATGGACAGGATAGACAGGATGAAAAGCGAATGATGAATGCGAAGCGTTGAGCGATGAGTTGAAGCGTTGAGCGATAAGTTGAAGGCAACAGACCCATTCGTTTTCTATTCACCCCTTCGCATTCATCTCTTCGCATTCATCACTTATCATTTCTTCTCTCATCCTGTTCATCCTGTCCATCCATGTTAATTTGTTTTCGGAGAACCTATGAGCATTGCGACGAAACACGGCGACAAGGGCGAGACGGGACTCATCGGCGGCGAGCGAGTGTCGAAGGCGGACGCGCGCGTCGAGGCTTACGGGACGATTGACGAACTCGGCGCGGCGATGGGTTTCGCGCGCTCGATCTGCGATGACGCGGAGGTGCGCGAGTTGACGAAGGCCATCCAGCGCGAGATGTTCACGGTCGCGGGCGCGGTCGCCAACCCGCACAGCAGCGAGGCGACGCCGACGATGTACGTGACGGAGGCGATGGTCGAATCTCTGACGTTGCACGTGACGCGCATCGAGGCCACAGAGGGGATTCTGTCCGACTGGTCTTTGCCGGGCGAGCACCGGGCAGCCGCCGCTTACGACGTGGCGCGCACCGTCTGCCGCCGCGCCGAGCGTTGCGTCGTGCGGCTGACGGAAGCGGGCGAAGAGGTCAACCTCCAAGTCGTGCCGTATCTCAACCGTCTCTCAGACCTGCTGTGGCTGATGGGCCGCCTTCTCGAACTGCGCGCCGGCCTCGACACGCGACTGCGAGACGACGAGCACAAAGGCCCGCGCTGGTCGCGCGCGTGGTGACAGCAAAAAAGTGATGAGCGATGAGTGCAAGCAACCTTTCCCATCGCTCGTTACTTATCGCTTACCTCTACTTTATCGCTCACCACTTTTATCGCTTATCTCTACTTTATCGCTTAGCACTTGCATGATGATTTTTCGCTCGCGCCCGCCGTCGAACTCGCACAGAAAAATCCCCTGCCAGCGACCGAGCAGCAGTTCACCGTCCGCGAACGGCACGGTGACGCTTGACCCGACGAGCGTGGCCTTGATGTGCGCATCGGAGTTTTCCTCCGCGTGACGAAAATCCATGCCGTGCCGCGGGACGAGCTTGCGCAGGCAGTGGAGCATGTCGCGCTGCACGTCCGGGTCTGCGTTTTCGTTGACCGTCAGTCCGGCGGTCGTGTGTTGCACGAAGAGCACGCAGACGCCCGCTCGTGCGCCGTCTTCCTTTAACCGCCGCCGCACCTCGTCCGTGATCTCCAACATCTGTTCACGCTCGCGCGAGCGTACTTTGAGTGTGTACATAACCGCGTATTGTAGCGTCATTGCGACGGAGTTGAATTCGCCGCCGTCGCCGAAAGAGAAAGCCCGCGACATCGC
>JBAVPI010000037.1:0-6901 GCA_049692915.1 Pyrinomonadaceae bacterium | reverse complement strand
ACGACCTTTTCCAGCACCCGGCTGAAACGGTCGAGTAGTTGACGAATTATCTCGTCGTCGAAGAATTGACGGTTGAAGGTGAGGGTCAGAGTTAAACATGGGGCATCGAACGCGACGAGCGTGAGATTGTAATTCGTTAGCGCCTGAACGTTTTTGAGCTTTCGATTAATCCACTGGCCGCCCTGCGCCTGCAAAATGGAGTTCAACGGTGCTCTTTCAAAAGACACGATACTGTCGAATAGTTGTGTGCCTTGAGGCAGACCGCTCCATTCCTGAATCTTCGCCAGCGGTGTCAGCTCGAATTCGCGCAGGTTGAACCACTGTGCCCTGATAGCCTTGAGCCAAGGCAACACACGCTCTTCGGGTGAGACGCTGATTCGCATGGGAAGCGTGTTGATGCAGGGGCCGGGAATTGCCCCTGCCCCCCGACCGTCGAAAGCTGAACGACGACAAGCTCTGGTAGCACCGAAAACCACTTCCTCTGCCCCGGAATAGCGGCTCAGGAGTAATGCCCAAGCCCCTTGGACGATTGTGTTGAGGGTTAAATCGTTGTGCTTGACGAAGTCGCGCAGTTTCGTCGTGAGAGGTTCTGAGAGTGAAGTCGAGAGGTCTGCAAAAGAGCCGCCACGACCGCCGGAGGATTCGCCGCGAGAGCTTTTAGGCAGGGTCGTGGCAAAAGATGAGAGGTTATCAAAGAGTCGTCGCCAGTAGGTTTCGGCGTCAGGTTGCTCTCGCTGCTTGAGCCATTCGCAGTAAGTGTGAAACGGCTCCGCGGGCGGCAAATCCAAATCCCGCCCCTGCTGCGAGATCGCATCGTAGAGGGCGAAGACTTCCTTCAGGATGAGGATGTCGGAATGCCTGTCGCTGATCAGGTGATGAAACGTCCAGACGAGGCGGTAATCGTCATCGCCGCACCTGATCAGCGACAGGCGCAGAAGTGGCGGTTTGTTCAGTTCAAAATTACGCGCGCGGTCGGCAAGGCAGAAATCATCGAGTCGTTCCACTTGTTCGTCCGCCGATAGATCGCGCCAATCGTGCCGCACGAAAGGAAGAGTCACTTCTCGATGAACTTCCTGCACAGGCTCTTCGAGGTTTTCCCACCGAATGCTCGTCCTCAAAATTGAATGACGTTCGACAACACGCTTCCAAGCCCGCTCGAACGCCGAAACGTCGAGGTGCTCTTTTAAGGTGTAAATAATCTGGCGGACGTAAACTTCGGACTGCGTGTTGTACAAACTGTAGAAGAGCATCCCCTGTTGCAAGGGTGTAAGGGGATGGCAGTCTCGCCCCTCAGTTCGCGGAGAATCTTCCCCCTGATCGCAGATCGCAGTAGTAGTCGGCAGTTCGGTGTAAGTCATACTTATGCCCGCTCTGTGCTCACGCCACTCGGAATCGGATGTCGGATAATCTCGAAGGTCGGAAGCTACCGTCTCTTTAACTTTTGGGTGAAAGCTTCTCGCGTAGTGCCCTATTTCAAGCAACACCACTCCGCCCCCTAGGCTTAATGCTTCTTAAGCCGGAGATTTGCCGTGCGTCGGTTAGTTGTTTGTCTTGTTAATGCATAGGTTAGCTATTAAGGGGTGGCACGTGCCTCCGCAAGGTTAAGCCATGGGTGGGGTAGCCTTCATGGTCTGTGAGTTGTCCGAACTTTCCTGCCGTTGCATTAACAAGCCAACTAACAAGGGATCGGACTTGAAAACGATTCAACTAAACTTTATCCATCAAATCGTAGGGAACACTGCCTGTGGGCCGGGCAGAAGTAACCGACGTTTTTTATCTCATTCCTGAGAGCGATTTTCGATTATAAGGGGATGCTCTTGAAAGAAGCGGGGACTTACGTTGGCTGAGTGTGTCTGTGCCCTGCTCTCCGGAGTTTTGGCAGATAGGGCGATAGGAATTTTTTCAATTGCTGCATGATTACTTTCTAAAACTTGATGACGGTAAAGCCAGAGAAAAACAGAACCCAAGCCAAACGGCACACCCTACTTTATTATGATTTTAGATAGCCCACGTCCTCCTGAAAGATACAATGTAGTTCTACCCTCTACGATATCTCTTCCCTTGCACGAAATTAAAATGAATGCCTCGATTTCCTCTTCGATGGTCGGCATTCTATCCACATGAAACACTTTTGTCAAACGCTAAGCATTATTTAGAGAAGCTTTAGCTGATATTGCAATAAAATTTCAACAAATCAGCTTAAACCTTCAAATTACTTCAAGAGATATTGACGCATAAACTCGATCATCGAGTAGAACTGGAAATCGAGGTTCTTTTTCTTGGTGAAGCCGTGGCCCTCGTCTTTCGCCATCAGGAACCAGACAGGCGTGCCGTTGCTGCGAATCTTCGCCACCATCTGCTCGGCTTCGTTACGCGGCACGCGTGGGTCATTGGCACCCTGCACGACGAAGAGCGGCACAGAGATTTTCTGCACGTTGTTGAGCGGCGCGATGCGTTCGAGGAATTCGCGCATCTTGGGATCGCGCTCGTCGCCGTATTCGGCCCTGCGCAAGTCACGACGGTATGCTTCAGTGTGTTCAAGAAATGAGACGATGTTTGAGATGCCGACGACGGGCAACGCCGCGCGGATTCGATCACTGTAGTTCGTGGCGATGGCAAAGGCCATGTGCCCGCCGTATGAACTGCCCGTCACCATGATGCGCGAAGCGTCCAGTTCGGGCCGCGTCTTGATCCAGTCGAGCAATGCACCGATGTCCTTATAGGAATCCTCGCGTCGGAAGCCATTGTCGAGCGTGAGAAACGTCTTGCCGTAGCCGGAAGAGCCGCGCACGTTCGGGTAGAGAAGCGCGACCCCCATATCGTTGAGGAAGTAATTATTCCGACCGAGGAAAACGGGGCGCGCCTGACTCTCCGGCCCGCCATGAATGTTGATGAGCACGGGGCGTTTGCCCGTAAACTTCGCGGACGGTAGATAGAGAAAGCCTGAGATGATCTTGCCGTCGAAAGATTTCCAGCGCACCAGCTCCGGCTCGGAGAAGTTTGCCGTGTTCAGCCCGCCGGTCTCGCTCTCCGTCCAGCGCTCCACTTTTCCGGTCTTCATGTCGAGCGAGAAAATGTCGGAGGTCGAGCGCGCGGCGACCATGCTGAAGCCCAATTCCCTGCCGTTGTTGTGCCATGCGAGATTCTCAATCAACCCGACAGGCAGTGCGGGCGATTTCAACTCCCGTCGCGATGCGGTGCTGAGCAGGTGCAGGCTGCTGATGCCGTCTTCGTTCGTGGTGAATGCAATCGTTCTTCCGTCTTTCGAGAGCGAGAACTCTTCAACGTCCCACTTGATGCCTTCCGTCAGAAAGCTGTACTGCTTGGAAGCGAGGTCGTAGTAGGCCAGCCGCTGAAACTCCGAATCGCGGTCGGTAGTGAGATAGATTCCCTTGCCATCCTTGCTGAATCTGCCGTGGGCGAGGGCGACCTTCTCGGCACCGCCTTTCGGGGTCAGGAGTGTCTTCTGGCCGCTCGTCGTGTCGAACGTCCAGAGGTAGCTCTCGTTGACCGAGATGTTTTCGAGGACGAGCATCTGCCGGTCGTCAGGAGACCAGTCAAGCACCGTCCAATTGCCGCCCTCCACCTGTGCCAGCAACCGCGCCGACGCGGTGTCGGACGGATTCTGGATGTATAAATCAACATCCTTCCCGTTGCGTCGAGTCGAGCCATAGACGACGCGGTCGCCTGCGCTCGACCATACGGGATCGGTGTTGCGCGACTTGCCATCGGTCAGCAGCGTCACGTCACCGCTGGCGAGGTCGTAGCGGTACAACTGTGTGAACTCATTGCCGTCGTTGTCTTTGCCGAAGATGAAATAGTCGCCTTTCGTCGGCTGGTACGATGCGCCTGTGATGCGTTCGGGGAAGAAAGTCAACTGCGTCCGCGCGCCGCCGGGAAACTTCAGGCGGTGTACCTGATAACTGTTGCTGAAGCGCGTGGCGATGAGCATTTCGCGTCGCGTCGGATGCCAACTGAGCAACCCCGCCGCGCGGAATTCAGTGTAGCGATTGATCTTCTCGACGAGCGCAGCCTGTATCTTCGGGATGCCCTCGACGACGAGATTATCGCCCGGCACTATCTCTCCGGTCTGCGCTTGAGCGAGGGTCGAGATGATAAGTATAAAGGTTAAGACGGCCACTAAGATTTTCATTGGATGTTCCGGTCGGCTCTCTCGTGAAGACTAAAATTGTGCTCTAAGTCGGAAAGCAATCCCGGTATCAGTCTCTCGGCTCGCACGGCTCAAGACCAATCGCTGACATGGAAAAATCTTCGCTTTCACCGTCTTAATTGCTCTCGCATGGCCCCTCACACACACTTAAGCCTGCGCTCTTTTTTCGCTCCAAGAGTCCGGCAGAAACGCTTCGATGACGGTTCCCTGCTCCTGTTGAAGACTGAGGTCGCGAACCAGTTTGCTGACCGCTAAATCCAGTACGCCCAAACCGAACGGGCTGAAGACGGCGATGCTCCCGTCATCCTTTCGCGCGGGGGCATCTCCCTTCAGAATGTCAGCCAGTGTGCAGCGCACGAAGTCGCGGCTTCCCGTAAGCTGTTCGGCCAGATGAATCGAAGTCTGCGCGCGGCACACATGGTCAACATCGTCCACGACGTTGTCTGATGTGAGAATGACTTCCGGCGACAGGTCACGCAGCGAAATATGCAGGACGGTGGCGCGCGGGGAGCAGACTGAGAGATCGTTGATATGAGGTTCGACCGCAGTTGTTGCCATCGAAATGAGCGGAGCACTGCGCAGGGCCAACGTTAAATCCGGCATCACTTCGACGCTGATGCCCTCGAAGCTTTTCTGGAAGCGTTCCTTAAAATACTCGGCCCGCGCCGGATCGAGGTCGAAGAGGTTGAACGTCTTCAACTGCGGGCAGGCGACTCGAAGAAATCGCGCGATCTCGAAATTAATCAACCCGCACCCGACCATCGTGACGGACGTATCTTTTTCGCCGTCCACCAGACATTGCGCGGCGAGCGCGGCACTCGCCGCCGTTCGCTTGGCGCTGATCAACGAACCCTCGATGATGGCTTCCGGTCGCCCGGTTTGCGAAGAGTTTAAAATGACCACCGCCGACGCACGATCCAACCCTTCGCTCAGATTACCGGGGAATGAGGAAACCCACTTAACTCCGGCGACACCGAACTCTTCACCCAGATACGCGGGCAGTGCGATGATTCTGTTGCGCTGCTCGTGAGGAAATGTCAGAAAGGTGGAATGCGGCAGCGAACTCTCGCCACGCGAATGCGCCACGTAGGCCATACGCACCGCGTCGAGTATTTCCAACTCGCGGCCGTCGAGCAATGCTTGCACCTCCGCTCCTCGTAAAATTAAGATGTTTGCATTATTCATATTGTCCTCCGAACGAGTTTTCCGAAACGTGCAAAGCTTCACCAAACGGACTTCTTTGATTAGCGTATGAGACGCTAACAAAGATTGATTGGCCCCGCATAGCCTGACGTTGCACCTGAGAAGCGCTGATGTGCGGAAAGGATGTGATGTCCAACCAAACTCCGTCATTACTGCGATAATGTCGGGGTTTCTTAACCTTCCGGACAAGAGAAGCAGCCAATATTGCTACCTAGCTTCAGTTCTCACCAGCTCAGGATCAATACCCACGTCTTAGGAAATTTGATGTGATTTAATTCAGGAGTAGGACTCAAGAGTGGTGCTTTTGGAATTCCCGGTGAGACATCTTCCTTCGTCCGGCTACTTCAAGACTCAACCTGCCTGAGAATGGTTTATTATACACAGAGTTCTTAGAGCGTCAACCCGACGACTTAAGTGGCAGGGTCTATTCGGAGTAGTGTCCTAATTTCAACTTGGAGGCACTTCTTCCGAATCATCATCCTCGTACTCATCTGGTCGTTTAAAATAGAAGAAATCGAATTGGTCGTCCCTACAAGCAAAGTCAACGGTAACCACTCCCACTCGTCCTCGCCAAGCTCGTTCAGTGTCTTTTCCATCGTTGAGCTAAAATCCTTAACTTCTTTATATCCCCATTGCATTGCACAATCCTCTCTCTAATTTGAATTTAGGACATCACCGAAATTTCAGTGATATTGAACCAACCTGACAAGAAGTAATTTAACTTTGAGGGTTTGAGGGTAAAATTAATCTTGATTTCAGTCTTCATAGGTGTTACAAGCGTAACTCTATGCCGACCACTCCCTTCTCAGTCTCGCCCAACCCTGCTGCTCTCTTCCTGACGCCGAGCCTTCGCTCCGCGCTTCATAAAGTGCGCTACACGGTGGAGAACCGTCAGGGACTAACGTGCGTGCTCGGCGATGCCGGGATGGGTAAGTCTTCCCTCATGCGCTTACTTCACCTCGAATACGAGGGTCGGCCTGAAGAGATTTCCGTCGCCTACATCACCGACCCGGACTTTCATACGCCGAACGCATTCGTCCGCTCGATCTGTCAATCCTTCGACGTTCCGATGCGGCGCTCTTTTCAAGCGCAAAAGGATGAATTTAAGGAATATATCCTCGGACAAGCGGGTGTAGGTAAGAACGTCGTGCTGCTGCTCGACGAGGCGCAGGGCATGACGCCCGACACAATGGAGATACTTCGCTCCTTTCTTAATTTCGAGAGCAACACGGCGAAGCTGCTTCAGGTCGTGATGGCCGGGCAATTGGATTTGCGGGAGAGATTGAAGCTCTCGCGTAATCGTGCGCTCAGGTCGAGGATCGTCATGTACTCGTTGATGAGCGCGCTCAGCCCGGCGGAAGCCAAGGGAATGCTTGAACACCGATGCCAGCTCGCAGACATTCCACTTCCCTTCTCTGACGAAGTTATTGACATTATCTACTCCGCCGCCGGCGGCACGCCCCGCGACATTCTTCGCATCTGCGGCTACGCTTACGAGATTTCACAGGTCGGCGGTGACCCGGAAGT
>JBAVPI010000036.1:0-1529 GCA_049692915.1 Pyrinomonadaceae bacterium | reverse complement strand
AAGCGCATCTCGCGACGACGGCGCGCGCTTGGGATAGATTGCCGCCGCTCGTCAGCAACCGCACGGGCTGGGCCGCACGCCTCGAACTGTGGCTCAAGCGTCACATCAAACGGGCGACGCGCTGGTACGCGTGGGAGCAGATCAACTTCAACGCCTCCGTTCACCACGCGTTGCGCGACGCGTTGGAGGCGCTCTCGATCTACGAGCGGCAGCTTGAGAAGTTGAGTGCGGAGATACGCGCAGCGTCCGAAGCCCGCGCGGAGTTCGAGGCGCGGAACGATGCGCGCGACGAGGCGCGGAAAGCGGAGACCGCGGCGTTGAGGGACGAGTTGGGCGCGCGACTGTCTGCGTTAGCAGGGCAGTTCGATATTGCGAACGAAGAAGTGCGTGCCGCGCTGTCGAACGAAGTCAGTCAATTACGCGCAGAGCAACTGGCGCGCGCAGAGGAAATTCGCGGCGAACTGCGCGAGCGCGACGAGCACCTGCGCGATGAGCAACGCGTCTGCTTCAAGCAACTCTCGCTCGAAGCCGGAGAGACGGCGGTGATGCAGGATCGCGCACGCCGCCAGATGGAGACGCGCGTCGAACGTTTAGAGGCGAAGGTTGCCGGGGACGCGAAGGAATAAGTCGGCGGATGACGGGCGGCACGATCAAATGACGGATGGCCCGATCACTCGCTCGAAACTTTTTATGTCAACCAGAGGGACAATCCTCCTGACGGGCGCTGCCGGGTTCGTCGGCAGACACGCGACCCGATGTCTGTTGTCCGAAGGCTACGAACTCGTCGTCTATCTGAAGACGGGCGAGAGCCGCGAATTTTTCGTCGAGTCCGGCGTCACTAAAATTTACGAAGGCGATCTCTCGGACAACTGCCCCGCGCTCGCGCAGGCGTTCGCCGAAACGACCTTCGACGGCGTAGTGCATCTCGCCGCGCTGATTAAAGCGGACTGGGCCGAATTCGAGCGGGTCAACGTGCGCGGAACGCGGCGACTCGTCGAGCTTGCGGAGGGGCAACCGTCAATCAAGCATTTTGTTTTTACGAGCACGGACTTCGTGCTCTTCGACGCCGAGAACGAGTACAGGGAAAGCAAGCGCCTCGGCGAAGAACTGCTCCGCGCGAGCAAGCTGCCTTACACCATCCTGCGCCCCTCGCCGATTTACGGGCCGGGCGACGACAAAAATCTGGCGAGTCTGCTTGGCATCATCGAAAAAATGCCGGTGCTTCCCGCGCCCACTTTTATGATGTATCCGGTCTATGTCGGCGACGTGGCGGACGCCATCGTCAAAGTGCTGGCGAGCGAAAACGTTTATCGCAAGGAGTACAACATTCCCGGAAGTCCCGTCATGACATTTCGCGAAATGCTCACGCTGATGCGCGACGCGTTGGGCGGGTCGTGCCTGCTCGTGCCGGTGCCGAATCGCCTGTTCGCGTGGGCGGTCAAAGTTCAGGAGAAACTTTTGAAGGAGCCTCTGCTCAACTATTATCAGGTGGAAAAATGGGGCATGAACGTGCCCGTCAGCGCCGATGA
>JBAVPI010000035.1:0-4859 GCA_049692915.1 Pyrinomonadaceae bacterium | reverse complement strand
ACGCCCGTCTCTGAGAGTGCGACGGCGAGGTTCAAGGCCGTCTGCCCGCCGACGGTCGGCAGCAGCGCGTCGGGCCGCTCGCGACGAATGATGGCCGTCACGGTCTCGACGTTCAAAGGCTCGATGTAAGTGCGATCAGCTGTCTCCGGATCGGTCATGATCGTCGCCGGGTTCGAGTTCACGAGCACGACCTCGTAGCCTTCGGCGCGCAGAGCCTTGCACGCCTGCGTCCCCGAATAGTCGAACTCGCACCCCTGCCCGATGACGATGGGGCCTGAGCCGATGATGAGTATCTTATGTATGTCTGTGCGTCTGGGCATGTGCGATTCCGGCCACGCTCGCGCGAAGTTCCTTTCACATCCGATGAGTCGCGGCATTATACACGTCGCGCCGACGCCACATGAATCGCCCGCGCGCGACGACTTAATGCGGTGCGGTGCGCCGACATAGATATTGAAAGCCGCGTCGGTTTGGCGTACCTTATGAGCGCACGCGAGAGGAGCACACAAGATGGCGGCTAACCCTGAGCGACGTTACACATTGGAAGAGTATTTAGAGTTCGACAGAACTTCCGAAGAAAGGTGGGAGTTCTGGGACGGCGAAATCTTCTGCATGAGCGGCGCGAGCGCATCACACGAGCGTATCGTGCGTAACATGCTTGTCCACCTGACTCTCAGGTTCGGTGGTCGAGGATGCGAAGCCTTTACTTCCAACATGCGAATCAAAGTTCCCGACGCGCCGCCTTACCGATATGCTGACCTTGCGGCGTTGTGCGGCGAGGCGCAGTTCGACCAGATCGGCGGCGTTGACGCGCTCGTCAATCCGCAACTCATCGTCGAAGTCCTCTCACCTTCGACGGAAGCCTACGACCGTGGCGACAAGTTCACGCACTACAAATCAATCCCGACGTTTCGCGAATACCTGCTCATCGCCCAACACCGCCCGCACGTCACACGGCTCTCCAGACAAGACGACGGGACGTGGATTCACACGGAGGCCAACGACCTCGCATCCGTGCTTGAACTGTCCGCGCTCGATTGCACTTTACCCTTGAATGAAATTTATAATGGTGTTAGCTTCGACGCCGCCACACGAGTCTGAACGTCGCGCCCTGACATCGAAACTTCTCACGCTCACTCGGAGAACCTCATCGTGGGCCGCAACCCAACAACGGCACGCACCTGACGCCCCACCACGCTGCCTCTCATGATAATCGCATGGAGGTTGCGAGTGATGCCGAGCGTTGGACATCTTCACAGGCTGGACTGGGAAAAGTCATATGAAGACATATCTTGTCGCTTTCATGCTTCTTCTATCGCCCGAAATTAGCGCGCCGGGCATGGCTCAACACCGCATCGTTCCCCGCGCCGGCACGGCTCTTTCAGCCGCACACCCGAAATACATTGGCTGTTGGTCGGATGGGAGCTACGGAGTCTTGTTCGTTACTGCTAAGAAAATCAAGTTTGGCGCTAGAGGCAAATGGGTCAGGTACGCTGACGTGACTAAGAATCCTGACGGCAAGGTTTATCTGTTGCGGCTCTTTAATCCCGGAGAATTTAACTTCCTGTCGAATGTTGTGTCTTTATCAGTGGATGGAGAAAGGATGCAGATGACTCTTTACGACTCGCTTGAGGGTTTCTCGAAAGGCAACAAGCGCGGCTGGGATACTTGGTATAAAGACACGTGCAGTGCAAGATGATGCTCAAGCCGAACAAAAGGCCACCGAGCGCGTCTCTCACCCGCGAGATGCCGTGCCCGTTTAGTTGATTTCCGCGGGGGCGGCAACTCAGCAATAAGCTCACGCCCAATTATCGTTAAATCTTGTTCGCGTCGAAGTTCTTGCGATAGTCTTCGCCGTCTATGACGACGGTTTTACACATTTCGTAGAGGCGCGAGCGGAGGCGTGTGCCGATGCGGTCTTCGAGTGATTCGTCGGTGGGCGCGCGGCGCGTGTCGAGGTAGTTGGTCGTGAAGATCGTGAGCTTTTTGTCGTTGTAGCGATTGCCGATGATCTGCATCATCGTGTCTCTGACCCAGTCGGTCGGTTTCGACGCGCCGAGTTCATCGAGGACGAGCACTTCGGCCTGATAGACCGGCGCAAGCACGCGCATCTCCGAGTTTTGCGAGATGGGATTGTAAGAGTCCTGTATCTTCTTCAGGAGCGACCCGAATTCCGAGAACATGCAGGGGACGCCCTTGTCCATCAGCCCGCGCAGGATGGCGACGGAGAGATGCGTCTTGCCGACTCCGACAGGGCCGATGAGCAGCAGGCCGCGATCCACCGCCGGATATTCGCGCACGAGCCGGAAGGCGTAGTTGAAGGCTTTGAGTTGCGAGCCGTTGCCCTTCGCCGGGTAGTAGTTCTGCAAAGAGCAGGGGTCGTAGCGGCGGGGGATGCGTGCGCCGTCGAGCAGTTTCGTGCGCGTGCCCTCCGTGCGACACTCGCAGCGACGCGCGCCCTTTCCCGGAATCACTTCGTAGCCCGTGCCGAAACAGAGCGAACACGCGGGCGGCACTTCCTGTTCTCCGACGCGGTCACGCTTCGGCTTTGACGATGCGGCGGACTCTTCCGACGGCTCTCTTTCAGGCACGGCGAACAGGGGTGGAATCTTTTTGGCGTTGTCGGAAGACATCGTGCGAGAAAATTCGTGCTTAAGTTTGCTTGTGTGCCGCCGCGCGGGGTTGGTGCTTTGTGTTGCGCGTCGGCTCGCTTGCCGAAGCTTCAAAGATTGCTTCGTCCTTCATCGGGCGCTGCGAATTATAGCATCCGATTTTTAGATTGCAAGATTGACTTGCGACGCCGCGCCGAAGCCGGAAATTTTCGGGACTAGATGTGCCGCTGAGTACAAGATTTCTCACGCGCGAAATATTGCAATCGCGTGAAGAGGTTTTCCACATGTGGAAAACTTCAACGCCTCGCGAGTAAAGAAGTCGCGCAAGCAAAGAAGGTGCGCGCAAAAGTTCAAGAGCAACACGCGCTTCAACAACCACCGCCCCCGCCCTTATAGGCGACACGCCACTGGCCCGCCTGTCTTTTGTAGATCATGTAATCATGGCTCTCGTAGTAGAGACCCTGCACGACGAGTTCGCTCACCCCGTCGCCGTCCAAGTCGAGCACGTCAACGAGACGGCGGTACTCTGCGTCGGCTTCCGATCCGAAGTGATGCCAAGTCATGACGGGCGCGTATGTCTCGCCCTTGCGCTCGAAGATCATCAGCAGCGCGTGCTCGACGCCCGCCTGACCTTCGATCAGATATGCGCCGACGAGTTCGCTCACGCCGTCTTTGTTCAGGTCAACCGCGGTCAGGTTGAGGGTCTTCATCTTCGCGATGGTGGACTCCTTCGCGTTCTTCTGTCGAAACGCGGACTGCGCCAGCTTCGACGCGACGGCACGCTCCGACTCGTCCGGCGCGCGGCGCACATTCTGCCCGCCAAGCTTTTCCGAGTTTGTCGCGAGCGCGTCCACTTCGCCCCCAAGCTTCAACGTAGTCTGGAGACGCGCGTTCGCCGTCAGCCCGACGCAGCCCGGCTCTTCATACTTCACGACGCTGACCGAACCCGCTTCGCCGCCGCCGAAGAGCAGACGATAACGGCGATTCGGGCGATAGAAATTCGCGACGAAGCGTTTTCCGTTGTTGGCGGCGCTCGCCGTCGCGCCCTCGACTTCCGTCTCGATTGGCGGCGCGATGAAGCGTCCCCCTCTGATGATGACGACCGGATCAATCGTCGCATCGCCCGCCGCCGCGTCGTCGGTCACGTTCTTTTTCACGGCGAAGACGACCGTCTCCGATGCGGCTGAGGGCGCGGAGGCGCGATTCTTCGCCTGTCGGCCCGCGCAAGGCAGGCAGAGGCCGACGAGCAACAGTGATACCGGAAGCAACGCGGGGCGGACGTGACGGATGCGCATAATTTGACCAACTTTTCCGCTGGCTGGAAGTGCCTGTGTGCGAGGCGAATTCGAGTCCGTGACCGTCACGAACGTGCGAACTTCTGCTCCGTATGAACAAGACATGACTTCATAGACAAGACACGACTTTATAGACAAGACATGACTCTACAAATTTAAGGCTTGCCCCGCGCGCAGTGATTCGCGTATGCGGAACGTGGCGCGGGTCGTCGCGGCGAGTTCGGCGAGCGGGATGACGGGCGAGCCGTTTCCCGCGAGGACGGCAGCGCAGACGGCGCGCACTTGCTCCGACTGCCCCTTGTCCTGCGCGCGGGGTTTGATGATCTCGTCGCGCCCGCCGCGATACATCGTCGCGCCGCGAAAGTCGTCGAGGACAAAACTGCGCCCTTCGCCGAAAATCTCCACGCGCTCTTTCGCGAGCGACTTGTCGCCCTCCGCCAGATACGCAATCGAGCCGTTCGAGCCGTCGGCGAAACGCAGCGTAATCATCACCGAATCCGCGTCCATCGTTTCGTGGTTGCGGCTCTCGACGGCTTCGGCATAGACGCGCACGGGCGGCGCGTCCGTCCAGAATCCCATGAGGTCTATGAAGTGGCAGACTTCCGCGACGATGCGCCCGCCGCCTTCACGTTCGTCGTGCGCCCAGTGATCGCGCGGGACGCGACCCGCGTTGACGCGATAGACGATTGAGAGCGGAGCGCGTCGCCCTTCAAAAAACTCTTTGCACTTACGCGCGAGCGGCGAGAAGCGGCGGTTGAAGCCGACCGTCAGAGTCGCCTTCGACCCAACGGCTGCGCGCCACACTTCGTCCAACTCTCCCTCGTTCAGCGCGAGCGGCTTTTCAACGAAGACATGGCGGTCGCTTTCGAGCGCGAGACATGCGAGACGTGCGTGTGTGTCGTGGCGCGTCGCGATGACGACGAGGTTGACCGAAGCATCGGCGATGACATCC
>JBAVPI010000034.1:0-3596 GCA_049692915.1 Pyrinomonadaceae bacterium | reverse complement strand
TGATGCCGTGCGTTATGCTGCTCACTTGAATCTCACATGGGCAATCAGCATGATGTTACGCAATGGACTTCGAGATCGTCAGCGAAATAAAGAACATTGAAACCATTGCCGTTGGCACAGGTGTTCGTGATCGCGCCCGCCTGCGAAGACAGTATGGCAAGGGGAGGTGGCGCAAGTTGAAGGGTGTTGCCACGGTGCGCTTGCTCAGTGGTAGGATACGATTGGCTGAAGTACATTGGTATGAGGCGCACGGCATCGGTAAACGAGAGTTCAAGCTGAAGTTGCCGTTCTTAAATTAGCCATGAAGAAAGAAGAAAAACAGTCGGCACATTTCGTTGTTTGCCTCAATAATGAAGGTTATAAAGCTTCACTTGAGGTCGGGAAGCTGTATCGCTTCGTTCCGGACAGTGAGGCGAAGGCCGAAGGGTTGATTCGCGTGGTGGATGAAAGCGGCGAAGACTATGCTTTTGACGCAACTCGTTTTTATCCGGTGAGTTTGCCCGCTACCGTAGAAAGGGCATTATTAGCCGCCGCCTCCACCTAAGCACCGCAGCATAACAACGACCTGCACCCGACCGCGAGTTAGCGTGCCTTTTATCGAGAACTTGGAAGGATTCGAGGTTGTATGCGCGGCGGCTGATGGCGAGCGTTGGGCCTTTTCACAGTTTGAGAGTCATCACCCGCAGATATATTCTTGGTGCATGAAAACACTCGTCCGTGAATCTAAAAATACTCTCCTCATCATTTTAGGCATCATGTCGGCGGGAATGGGGCTGAAGGGTTTTCTAATGTCGAGCCGTTTCATTGACGGCGGCGTGACGGGTGTTTCCATGCTGCTCTCCGACGTGCTGGCGTTTCCGTTGGCAATTCTGATTCCGGTTATCAATCTTCCTTTTATCGCTCTCGGCTATCGTCAAATCGGAAGGAAGTTTGCGCTCAAAAGCGCGTTGGCGATTGCCGGACTGTCCGTTTGTCTGGCCTTCGTCAAGTATCCGGATGTGACACCCGACAAACTTTTAACCGCCGTTTTCGGGGGCTTTTTTATCGGCGCGGGCATTGGTCTGGCGATACGCGGCGGCGCTGTCTTGGACGGAACGGAAATCGCGGCTTTGCTCGTCAGCAAAAAAAGCCATCTCTTGAAAGTTGGCGATGTCATACTCATCCTCAATATATTTATTTTTCTGGCCGCAGCTTTCTTTCTCGGAGTCGAGCCTGCTCTGTATTCGATTCTGACGTATGTTGCCGCATCCAAAACAATTGACTTCATCATTCACGGCATCGAGGAATATACGGCAATCACTATCATCTCCACGAAAAGCGAAGAGATAAAAGAAACAATTACAGGCAGATTAAATCGTGGAGTGACGGTTTATAAAGGCAGTGGAGGAATGGGCAGTAAAGGAGTAAACGACTCAGGGCTGGATATCCTTTACTGTGTGGTGACACGTTTAGAAATCGGAGACATCAAGGATGCGGTTAAAGATTTAGACCCGGCGGCATTCGTCACAACACACTCTTTGTCCGACGTTGAGGGCGGGTTAATTAAGAAATCCGCTTTACATTAAAGCGACGCCGGACAAGTCGTTGCGGCGCACATTCTCCTCGCCGCGTTCTCATCCATTCACAAAGCGGCTTCGGGCGGAAGGTGCGCTGAGATTCAGCGTCAAGCTCGAATCAATGACGGCGAACTGATGGTCAGACATATTCGTAAATCTTGTTTCGATATCCTGATATTTTGAGGCACAAAATGAATTGTCCTAAATGTGGATCGCAGACACTGCCGGATCAAAAATTTTGCCGCTCCTGCGGGGCAAGTACGCAGATAATTACACAGCCGCTTTCAGGGCAGGCCGCGCTATCCGATGCGGAAAGGACACCGGCAATTATCGTTAAAGATGAAAAGCAGCGGAGGAACGGGTTGGCGCTTTGGGCAGTCCTGATAATGTTTATCGGCGCGGCAATCGGCATCACGGGCAAAACGCTCATACATGATGAGGTCGTGACGGTCGTCGGGGCGTTGCTTTCTTTAGCGGGGATGTTTCTTGTAGTTTATCCATCCCTGTCGCCTTCGCCGCGCCCGAAGTATGACTCCGGTGCGGCTTCACAAACGGGAGTTCTGACACAATCAAAACCCGCAAAGTATCTGCCGCAAGGAAGCAGTATCGAATACGTGCCGAGCATCACCGAAAGGACGACGAGTTTGTTGAAACATTCGGCGGCAATCAGACCGGGACGGAAAGAAGACGGAGAGTCGCAAGCCTGAGAAATAATTCGACCGGACTCGCTCAGAGCGCCGCTCTCATGCGCGAGATGCCGTGCCTGTTTCGTCGAATGTGCGGCGGGTAAAGTAGGGCGTTCACTTCACATCTTCGATACAAAATCACAAATAAATCACATGCGACTTGCGCCACACGTTGGCCGGAATCGTGCCCGGCGCAGCGGTGGTGAGGAGGATGACGTAGTTGTCGCCGGAGGCGCTTGAGGTGGGCGCGATGCGTTGCCAGAAGTCTTGCTGCCCCGTCGTGCCGTCCTTGATGCGCGAGGGCGCGACGAGGGCGAGGCGACGCAGGCAATCGTAGAGATGCTCGCGGCCCACGCCGTAACGCCCCTCATCTTCGCCGAGCGTGAGGCGCAGTTCGGCCCGCTCGTCTATGAAGTGTGTGGCGATGGAGGCCGCTTCGATGATGCCGCGCTCGAAGCGCGCCGACGTGTCCGGCACGTCGCCATCATTGACGAACGTGTCGAGCGCGATGTGTACGCGCCGCTCGTCCTCAGCAGTAAACTCGCGGACGATGAGACGACTGTGTCGCGCCGTCGCTTTCCAGTCAACGTGCCGCACATCGTCCTGCGGCTGGTAGTCGCGCAAGGAATAGAGGTCGTGGCCCGCGCCCCTTCGCGCCGCAGTGGTCTGGCCCGCGTCAACCGGCAGCAGATGCAGTTCGTCGCCGGGTCGCTCCGGCTTGGGGTAGATAATCAACTCAACATCGCGCGCGCGCAGGCGTCGGCGCAGACGAAAGAAGCCGAAGGGAAAGCGCGTTGAAACCTCGAAGCCGTTGACGAGGGCGTGCCCGCGCCGCTCGAACGTCTGCTCGACGCGCTGCTCGACGCGCGCTCCGCGGGGCGCATACATAAAATAGGCGAGCACGCGTTTGGTGAAGCGTTGACGCGGCCACTGGAGTCCGCGCGGGCGGCTCGTGGCGTCAGCGCGACTGCGTGCTTCGACGAGGACGGAGAACGAGGGCAGCAGTCGCTTCGTGTTTTGCACCGTGACGATGACGGGCGCGGGTTCGCCCGCGAAGATGTGGTCGGGAAAGCGCGCCGAGACGACGAGGTCACGCAGCGAAGCACGCGCCGCAGCCCACGCCACGAAAGTCGTCGAGGTCAGCAGAGAGAAGATCAGGAAGAGAAGGTTGTTGCCCGTGTTCCACGCCGCGAAAGCGACGACCGTATAGACGCTCAAGTATATCCAGCCGCCCGCCGTCACCTGAAAAGGCAGGTCGAGTTGCGCCGCCTCCGCGCGCGCCGAACGCGTCAACGGCGGCACGACGAAGACGACGAGCAGCACGACGCTGACGAGCGACGCGATGGCTCCGAGC
>JBAVPI010000033.1:0-1768 GCA_049692915.1 Pyrinomonadaceae bacterium | reverse complement strand
TCGAGACCGCGCACCTGCAAGAGTGGATTGACGAGCGCCGCAAACTCGTGCGCCACGAAACGGTCTTCCGCGAGATGACGGACATCTGCTCGTGCCTGTCGCGCGCACCGGAAATTTTCTCAAGCCTCAAAAATTACACGCCGCCGCGCCGCCCGCGAATGAAGACGCCGACACGCAGGCGCGAACGCCTCATCAGCACCGACGAGGCGCGCGTAATTCTCACGCACCTGCGCCGTCCACGCGAGGACGGCGAGACGGAGCGTTACGCGCTCGTCAGGCGAGACGCGGCAGACCTTTTGCAAATCGGCCTGCTCACGTCCGCGCGACGGATGGAGATTTTGAACCTGCGATGGTCGGACGTTAATTTCGAGTGGGGAAATTTGCGCGTCACGGACGAGAAGACATCGAAGGTGAAAAACATTCCGCTCTCCCGTTCGCTCGCGGCGCTGTTGCGTGAGCGGCAGCGCCACGCCGGAAAGTCCCCGCTCGTCTTCTGGTGTCTTGAGGGTTCGACGATGTTGCGTTCAAGCACCGATCAAATCTACCGGCGGGCGTGCGAGCAACTGAAAGTCCCCTATGGCCGCGACACGCCGGGCGGTTGGGTCTTACACGACACGCGGCATACGGCGATCACGGCCATGCTGCACGCCGGGCACTCGCTTGAGAGCGTCATGGCTATCTCAGGCCACAGCGCGCGGGTTATGGCGATGCGCTATGCGCACTCGACGGAGGCGACGAGGCGCGCGGCGGTCTCTGCGCTTGACCAATTCGGAGGCGAGAAAATATCCGCCGCTTTTTCCGCCGGTGAAGGTTCGGAATTGACGCTTGTGTCGCAGATGACGGCGATTGCTGAAAGAAGAGATTCAGCGAAACGGACGGGAAAAGCAGAAAAGGCAGTAAGAATGCGGGCGGCGCGCGGGGCCGGGTAAGCCGTGGCACTGGGAATATGTGGGTCAGTGAACTGTTGATGATGTTGGACAAATAAAACCCTGCCGTTTTATTTGTCCACTTCGACGACCACTCACACCGTCAAACGTCTTTCCTTTAAGCGTCGCCCCTCTCGAATAGATTGACAGCCTCACACGCCGGGCGTAATCTGCCACGCGTTCCGTCCTCGCGAATCACGTCGGCGCGCGACTTCGATGCGCCGGCCTCACGTCAACTCCGACAAAAACAGGTAAGGAGGAAACCCATGCCCCCGCTCGTATTCAAGCTCAAGCAGAAAGTCCCCAACGCCTCGGAAGCGAAGAGCGTCGGCCCGTTCAAGGCCGCCATCAAACGCGACTCCGCGGCCTTCAAAAAACTCGTCAGGAATGACAACCCGGATGTCGTCTTCAAAAGTGAAGAGAGCCATAAAGAAGACGACCACATGATGACGCCGCGCCTCAGCGAGAAGGTTGACGCGCTGGCTCGATTGGTGCGCGCGGAATTTCCCGGCATCCGCCTGCGCATCACGGAGGCGTGGGACGACAGCACCGTTCACGCCTCGACCAGCCGACACTTGGAAGGCCGCGCCGTGGATTTAACCACCTCCGACCGCGACGGGCGCAAGCTCGGTCGCCTCGCCGGACTCGCCGTGGAAGCGGGCTTCGACTGGGTCTTTTTCGAGAACCCACTCCACGTTCACGCCTCCGTCAAAAACGAATAGGCCGTTTCAAACCGGCACGCGAAAGGCGTCTCGCAACCCGCAACCGCGGAGGGCGTCTCAACGCTCGCGCTCGCCCGCGCCCGAACTGCCGCCGCTACGCGTCGCCGCACGACGTTTACG
>JBAVPI010000032.1:0-3935 GCA_049692915.1 Pyrinomonadaceae bacterium | reverse complement strand
CGCCCCGGCAATCGCGCGCCGGTTGCGTTCCGACACTTCACCGCGCGAGTCGAGCAGCGTCCCGTCGAGGTCGAGAGCGATTAAACGTATGGTCATCGGATGAGTGCCGACTCTAACATTCGTCGCGCGGGGGGTGCAACACAGGCGCTCCAACTGGCGCGCGAGGCTTGCGCCCGCTGGTGATTCTCGCGCCGCGGCAGAAAGTCGGCCAAGCCTGTTTGAAGGCGAGGGCGACGGCTGGCGAAGTCCTCGCTTATCTTGTGTTAAATGAAGTGCGGAGGGCATTATTGCTCGCTGAAAGTGCATCCGAATTTACGACAAAAGGACTAATCAACAAATGAACGTGACCCATTTAGAGTGTGCCGCGTGCGGACGGCAGTACGAGGCACAGCGGTTGCTAAACCTCTGTACGGAATGCGGCAAGCCCTTGCTCGTGCGCTACGATCTGGAGGCCGCGGGGCGGACTTTGACGAAGGAAACTTTGACGGGCAGGAGGCCCGACTTATGGCGTTACAGGGAAGTGCTGCCCGTCGCGCACGACGAAAATATCGTCTCACTAGGCGAAGGCTGGACGCCGCTCTTGCGCGCCGAACGGTTGGGCCGGAGTCTGGGATTGCGGGAGCTTTTCATCAAGGACGAATCGCAGAACCCGACGCAGAGCTTCAAGGCACGCGGCATGACGGCCGCCGTCTCGATGGCGAAAGAGTTGGGCGTCAGGAAGCTTGCCGTGCCTTCCGCCGGTAACGCCGCCGGTGCGCTCGCGGCCTACGCGGCGCGTGCGGGGATGGAGGCGCACATCTTCATGCCGAAAGACACGCCGCGCGCCAACGTCGTCGAGTGCGAACAGACGGGCGCGCACGTCACGCTGATGGACGGGTTGATTACGGACTGCGGCGCAGAGGTCGCGCGGCGCAAGGATGCGGAAGGGTGGTTCGACGTTTCGACCCTGAAAGAGCCGTACCGCGTCGAGGGCAAGAAGACGCTCGGCTACGAACTCGCGGAGCAGATGAACTGGACGCTGCCCGACGTGATTATTTACCCGACGGGCGGCGGCACTGGACTGATCGGCATGTGGAAAGCTTTCGCGGAGATGGAGACGCTCGGCTGGATTGACTCGAAGCGACCGCGCATGGTGACGGTGCAGGCCGCCGGGTGCGCGCCCATCGTGCGCGCGTTCGAGGAAGGGAAGCGCTTCGCCGACGAGTTTCCGGACGCGGCGACGACAGCATCCGGCCTGAGAGTGCCGCGAGCCATCGGCGACTTTCTCATCCTCGACGCGCTGCGGGAGTCGGAGGGCACGGCCATCGCCGTCACCGACGAAGAGTTGCTCGCTGCGGTCAGAGAGATCGGCGCGGCTGAAGGCATCTTCGTCGCACCTGAGGGCGCGGCCTGCCTGCCGGCGTTGCGAAAGATGTTGGAGGCGGGCGAGGTCAAAGAAGACGAGCGCGTCGTCTTATTCAACACGGGCGCGGGCGTCAAATATCTTGAGAGCTTTGGCGGCTAGGTTGTCAGGACGCAATGACGGGCGGGTCTCGCTGTTAGAAAAAATCTGTTTGAGGTGTGGTTATGGAAATTCAAAAGATGTTCATGCGATTCTCGTTCGTCGTGACCTTAGCGGTCGCCTCCGTGTCTTCAAGCGCACAGACGGCGAAAGTCCCCGCATCGTCCGCCGATGCGTCGCCTACGATTGCGACGCAGGCGGGCGCGGGGTTCGACAGGAAACATTTCGACGCCTTGCGCGCCGAAGGTTTCGATGCGCTCTACAATCTCGATTACGAAAAGTCGCGGCAGCGTTTTAAGGAGATCGTGCGGCTCTACCCGGAGCATCCGGCGGGGCCGCAGTTTCTCGCCGCGAACCTGTGGTTGAAGACCTTGAACGAATCCAGACGCTTGCAGTCTTCGCTCTACAACAACGACGATTTTTACGCGGAGAAGGACGATAAGGCCGACCCGAAAATCGTCGCCGAGTTTAACGAGTTGACGCGTCAGGCAAGGGCGCTCGCGCAGTCACGCATCAAGCGCGACCCGAAGGACGCCGAGGCATTCTACTACCTCGGCGCGGTCGAAGGATTGAGGGCGGCCTTCGCCGGTGCGGTTGAGCGAAGTTTTATGTCGGCGCTCAGGAACGGCTCGGACGCGGTTGACCATCACCGCGAGGTGTTGAAGCTCGACCCGAACTACCACGACGCGGAACTCTCCATCGGCATGTACGACTATGTGACCGGCACGCTGCCGCTTCCGATCAAGCTGATGGCGGCCATCGGCGGCATTCGCGGCTCGAAGAAGAAGGGGCTGGCGACGCTCGAACGGATAACGCGCGAGGGTGAATGGGCGCGAGACGACGCACGCGTGCTGCTCATCGCGCTCTACAAACGCGAGAAGCGTTACGCGGATGCTTACGCGGCGGCGAACGAACTTGCCTCCAAGTATCCGCGCAACTATGTGTTCAAGATGGAGGCGGCTGATGCGCTCGTCGCGCAGGCCGCTACGGATCGCGCGATCAGCCCTGAAGCGGCGAAGAAATCCGAGACGCAGGCTTTCGCCATCTTCGACACGCTGTTGATGTCGGAGCGCACACCGGCGGGATCGGCGTCGTCGCATCAGCCCGCGAACGGGGTGCGCCAGCCGCTCGACTTCGTGCACTACAGTTACGGCGAAGCGCTGTTCGTCGCGGGCCAACCGGAGCGCGCGGCGAAAGAGTTGCTGGCCGCCGCATCCAACGTCAATGCAGAGGCATCTCTCGCGACGCGCTCACGCTTGCGCGCCGCGCAGGCGCTCGACATGGCGGGCAAGCGCGATGAAGCGGTCGCGCAATACAGGGCCGTGCTCACGCGCCCGAACGTCTTCGATTCGCACGTCGAGGCGCAGCGCGGATTGAAGGGGCCTTACAAACTCGCGCGCAAAATTTCGGAGACGGCGACGGGCCGTGATGAGGAAGCGTCAACGCCGAAGGATAACTAGCCTTGGTTAACGGAACGGGGAAGGCGTGTCAGGGTTACGTGCATGTTTGATTTGTGTGCCTCGCATCATTTGCCTTTGGCCTTCGCCGCGCATGCCGAAAGGCCGCTCGACGTAAAGCGCGCCGCGCCGCCGCGGGCCATGCCGCAGACGCGCCCGCGACGCCTGCTGTTGTGTCTGGACGGTGTGCCGTTTGAACTCATCACAGCGGCGCAGTCGCGCGGGCTGTTCGACGATTTTCAAGAGGCGTCGCGCCTGCTCTCGCCCTTCCCGACGCTGACGAACGTCGCGCTCGCGCAGATGTTCGCGGCCTCCGCGCCGCAAGGCTACGAAAGTCTCTACTTCGACCGCGATGCGCGCGAGTTGCGCGGAGGTGTGCGTAAGTACATCGGTCGCCGCACGCCCGACAAGCTGCCTTCGTCCTACATGGACGAGCTTGATTATCAAGAGCCGCTGCCCTTTGAGTTCCTCGTTTACGTCGCGCCCGAAACCATCTGGCGCGCGGACATGCGACGCTTCAGCGAACGCTTTCTCAACGCACCCCCGGCGCGCGACTTCTTCGCTTTCCTCAAGGGCACGGATGGGCTGCTCCACATTCGCGGGCCTGAGCGCCTGTCGTTCGCGTTGCGCTCGCTCGACGGGATACTGCGCGGGATACGCGAAGTGTGCGGCGACGAGACAGAGATCGTGCTCTTCTCCGACCACGGGATGAACCTCGTGGAGAATCGCCGCGTGCATCTCCAGACGCACCTGCGCCGCCACGGCTTCGAGGTCGTCAGCCGGATGCGTCAGGAGCGACGCGCGCCCCATCAGCGACAACGCGTCGCGGCTCCGGCCTTCGGCCTGTGCGGATACGCCGCGCTCTATTGCGGCGATGAGACGGACGCGGGGAATCTCGCCGCCGCGCTCGCCGAGTTGGATGGCGTGGACTTCAGCGTCCGTCGCGACGGGTCGGGCGCGGGCGTGATTGTCAAAGG
>JBAVPI010000031.1:0-18162 GCA_049692915.1 Pyrinomonadaceae bacterium | reverse complement strand
CCTTTTCTCTTCGCACTGACCGTCACCGACCCGACGCACCCTTCGGAGGCGTGGCTCTTCAGGCCGTCTTCGTGCATCAACCTCGTGCGCCTGAGTAATCACAACGACGCGCTGCTGCGCACGCTCGCGCTCGCCGGGCCGGAAGAGTTCTGGTTCAAGACTTCCGACGGGACGAGAGTGCAGGCGTGGTTGATGAAGCCCGTCAATTTTCGGGTCGCATCGAGCGCGCGTTACCCGCTCGTCCTGAGCATCCACGGCGGGCCGCACGGGATGTCCGGCTATGCCTTCGACTCGAACTTTCAGGCTTACGCCGCACGCGGCTATGCCGTCCTCTTCATCAACCCGCGCGGCTCAACCGGGTACGGCCAGAGATTTTCCGACGGCACTTTCCGCGAATGGGGCGGCGGCGATTATCGCGACTTGATGGCGGGCGTGGACGAAGCGTTGGGGAAAAACTCGTGGCTTGACGGCGAGCGGATGGCCGTCACGGGCGGCTCATACGGCGGCTTCATGACGAACTGGATTATCACGCAAACGCCGCGTTTTCGCGCCGCCGTCGCGCGCGCCAGCGTCAGCAACCTCGTCAGCTTCTATGCCACGTCGCTGTATCAGGACTTGATTCAAGCGGAGTTCGGCGGCTTCCCGTGGGACGACTACGATCTGCTCTGGCGCTGGTCGCCCCTGCGTTACGTGCGCGACGCGCGCACACCGACGCTCTTCATCCACGGTGAGCAGGACAACGACGTGCACATCACGCAGGCCGAAGAGATGTACACGGCGCTGCGGCGGCGCGGCGTTGAGTCGGTCTTCGCCCGATACCCGCGCGAAGGCCACACGTTCCGCGAACCGCTGCACCGGCAGGACGCGCTGGAAAGAACCCTCGCATGGTTCGACAAATATTTGAGGTGACACACGAATGCTGACACACATCGTTATCTGGAAGTACCGCACGGACGTGAGCGCGCAGGCACGCGACGAGCACGCGGCGAGTCTGCGTCGTCTGACGAAAATCATCCCGGAAGTCAGAAGTCTCGAAGTGGGTTTCGACGTGCTCCGGCTTCCGCGCTCTTACGACTTGGGACTCGTCGCCGTCTTCGACGACCGCGCCGGACTCGATGCCTACACGACTCATCCGGAACACGTCAAAGTCGCGGAGATGGGGCGCGGCCTCTCCGAGCACATCGCATCGGTTGACTTCGAGGGCGAAACGAGCACGCCGTAAACTTTTCGTCTTAATCACGCCGTAAACTTTTCGTCTCGATGTTACGGCGCGGCTGATTAACCGTCGGGTGAGACGTGCGTCGGAGAAGTGTCGCGATGAAACGCTGGAAGAAAATAGTGCTGCTGTTGGTCGGCATCGTGATTTTGTCACAGACGCCGTTCATCTACAGGCGCTATCGTCTGGGCCGTCTTCACGCGAATATCGAATCGCTCAATGCGCAGCGCGCCGCCCCGTCGCCCGATGACCCTTACGTTGACTACAAGGGCGTCATCCACGTCCATTCGTCGCTCGGCGGCCACAGCACAGGACGCTTCGAGGACATCGTGCATGCGGCACACGAAGACGGCCTCGCCTTCGTCGTCATGACCGAGCACCCTTCGCCTTACGTCAATACGGCGGAGGCGACGCTGAAGGGTTTGCACGACGGCATACTCTTTCTTAACGGCAGCGAGATCAGCGCACCCGAAGACGTGCGCCTGCTCGTCATCCCCGGCATCGAGCCGCCCGACCCATCGGTCAATCCTTTCAACGCGCAGCAGATCATCACGCGCGCTAAAGGTGAGGGCAGACTCGTCTTCGTCGCCTATCCCGAACAGGTGCGCGACTGGCGCTTGAGCGGCTACGACGGCGTGGAGATTTATAACCTCTACACGAACAGCAAAAAGGTCAACTACGCGCGCTTGTTCTTCGACGGGCTGTGGTCATATTGGAGCTATCCGGAACTGCTCTTCGCAACCTACTACGCGAAGCCCGCGGCGAACGTGAAAAGGTGGGACGAGATTAACGCGTCGGGCGAGATGCGCGCCGTCGCCGTCGCCGGTAACGACGCACACGCCAACGTCGGACTCAGTTTTCGTCAACTGACCGGCACGCCCATCCTTGAGTTGAAGCTCGACCCTTACGAGCGCAGCTTCAGCCTCGTGCGCAATCATGTGTTGCTTGAGAAAGGACAGGCGCTCGACACCGCAACACTCATGACCGCGCTCCGCGACGGGCACAGCTTCATCGCTTTCGACCTCTTCGGCGACGCAGGGGGCTTTCGCTTTTCCGCTCAAAGCTCGTCTGAAAAGAGACTCATGGGCGACGAAATCAAACTGCCTGCGGAAGGCGGGGTGCGGCTCATGGCGAGCGTCCCCGTCAAGAGCCGTTTAGTGTTTTTCAGGGACGGGCAGATCGTGCACGAGGAAAAAAACGCGTTGGGCGCGGAATTGCTCGCGGGCGAGAAGGGCGTCTATCGCGTCGAGGTCTATCTCGACCAACTGGGGCCGCCGCTCGACAGCGCGCCGTGGATTATCTCTAACCCGATCTACGTGCGTTGAAGTTTGGCGTGAGAGTTTGCGGGCTATCCGAACCATCCTGTCATTTCTCAACGACACGAGGCCCGGATACGACATCGCCCCGCACAAGACGTTTTGTCCGTGTGGGGCGCTCTCGCTGAGCCGGAAGCCCGGCTCAAATTGTCGGAGACGGTGTGATCATTCACCGGCGTCTGTAGAGAACCTCGTGTTTGGTTCTTCTCACGCGTCAAAACCCAGTGTAACGGGAGCGAGCGTGTACAGTCTCCTAATGGATTGTCCAAGTGCCCCGAAGTTTATGCGCGGACGCGTCGCCTGTCAATATTCACTTTGACTGTTTCCGTTGCATACAACTCCCGACAGCCTCTCAACACCACCCTATTTCTCCAGCCGCAGACTATCTTTCAACCCTTAATTGGCCCTCTAATCCTGCTACCGCATACGCTTTCGGCTGTCGTGGTCTGATATGGTGGAGTGCCTGCACCTAAAGGGACTAAAAGGGCATCTAAATGCCCGTCCAGCAAACATTTTAACTGGCATCCGGCTTGCTTGTTCCCCCGTGGATTAACAGGGGCGCGGAGCCTCACACCGGCCCGAATTTATGGCCCGACTGAAAACCGTTCAGGCCCGTCGAGACGTAAATCCTACGGGAAGAGGTATCAATGACAGAAGCAGCTTTATCCATTTGGCCGACCGCGAAAAAGAAGAAGGCGAGCGTCGCAATCGCCGCCGCTCCCAAGCCGGCCACGGACTACGAGTTGGCGCAGGCGTCATCCGCGGGAGACATGTCGGCCTTCGAGACTCTCTACGAGCGACATAACCGCAGAGTCTATTCACTCTGCCTGCGCATGACGGCCAACACGGCCGAGGCCGAGGATTTAGCGCAGGAGGTCTTCATCCAACTCTTTCGCAAGATCGGCTCTTTTCGCGGCGAGTCGGCCTTCACGACGTGGCTGCATCGGCTGACGGTCAATCAGGTCTTGATGCATTTTCGTCGTCGAGGGGTGAGGATGGAGCAGACGACGGACGACGGAGAGACGCCCGTGCAGATCGTGAGGGGCACGGAAGACCCGTCGAGGATGCCAGTGGTTGACCGGATTGCATTGGACAAGGCGGTGGGACAACTTCCCCCCGGCTACAAGGCTGTGTTTCTGCTGCATGATGTTGAAGGGCACGAGCACGAGGAAGTGGCGAGGATGCTTGGGTGTTCGGTGGGAACGAGCAAGTCGCAGTTGCACAAGGCCAGAATGAAGTTGCGCATACTGTTGAAACAAGGAAGCGCGAAGCGCAAAAAGAAGAATTGACCTGCACCGACCGGCGTCATCACGCATGTTGAGGCTTGAGCGGCTTCACGACGAGTTTTGCATACATGAAAAAGAGGAGCGCGTCGAAAATGACGCGCTCCTCTTTTTCTATCACGCGTTGACGAATTGAATCGCGGATTGGACGTTGGCGGCGTCTTTCCGTCGTAACCTTACTCTGCTTTTGAAAAAGACTGAAAGGCTGATGGCAAGTCAGCTTCAGGCGAGATCGAAAAGCAGGAACACCGAACGCTCGTCGGCGCGAATCGAGAGTCGTCCCTCGTCGTCGCTAATCGCCGCGCCGTCGCCCGCCTTCAGCGGAGCGCCGTTGAGAAGGAGCGCGCCGGTCAAGACCTGCAACCACGCGGAACGGCCCGTCGGCGGTTCATAGAGGAGTTCTTCGCCCGCATCGAGCGAAGCGTCGTAAACATTCACGTCCTGATGCACGGTGACGGAAGCGTCTCGACCGGAGCGCGATGCGATCAGGCGCAACTTTCCATTCCTGCCTTCCTCCGCAAACTCACGTTGTTCATAACCCGGCGGCGCACCTTCGCGCTCCGGCGTAATCCAGATTTGCAGGAAGTGTACCGGCTCAGTCGCCGAAGCATTCTGTTCGCTGTGCCTGACGCCCGTGCCCGCGCTCATGCGCTGCACCTCGCCGGGGCGAATCACGGAGGTATTGCCTATGCTGTCGCGGTGCTCGATGCCTCCTTCGAGGACGTAGCTGATGATCTCCATGTCTTGATGCGAGTGCGTGCCGAAGCCTGCCGCCGGGGCAACGAAATCTTCGTTAATCACAAGCAGTTGACGAAAACCCGTGTAGCGCGGGTCGTAATAACGGTTAAAGGAAAATGTGTGGTGGCTGTCGAGCCAGTCGGTGCGTGTCCGCCCGCGCTCTCCGGCGGGTCGTCGTGTAATCATCGCGGCGACTCCTTTCTCAATCGTTTCCGTTCAACTGAATGATTCATCAATTCGACGGCGGTCTTTGTAACTATTGTTGTTACGAATGTCTCGACTGTCAAGTCGAGACCGGCGCGCTCGCCTGTCCCGGCAGCCCAATCTTTGCTATAGACAAGGCGACGCGCTTCACCTAGAATCCCGTCACATTCAGAGGGCTTGAAGATCGCCTACACCAGATACCCGTGCCGTCCCCAGTTGACGGCAAACGCGCGGCGAAGAGGCCACGGACGCGTGCCTATTTTCAACAACGCCGCCGCCCCAACCCAACAATGCAAGCTGTAAGGCGGTACTTACAAATTTCGCCGGCTGCTCGTTGGACTCAGCCACAATGGAGGAGCGCAAACAATGAAAAGATTTCCGTTTCTTTTACTTGCCCTGTCTGTGACGTTCGTTTCCGGTTGCCGAACACCAGCGCCGGACGACAACACGACGAAGAATCAGGGGATCGCCGTTAACGCTAATCTGAGCGTTCAAGCGTTCGACAATGATGACAAGGCAGTCGCCGTCATCATTCATGAGAAACCCGACGGGACGGGAAAGGAGATTATCGTCTCGGAGCCGAAAGTTAAGGTTAAGAGGGATAAGGTCAAGCTCCGCTTCCACGTCTTCAACAATCTCGACACCGAAATCGGAAACGTCGAAATGAAATTCGATGTGACCGATCCGTTCAACGGCCCTCCACCTTTCGAGACCGGAGGCACGATTAAGGCGGGCGACGACAAAAAGAGTCAGTCGCGGAAGGCCAAAAATATTTCTCCCGGCTTGTACAAGTACACGATCAGAGTCTTTGACGCCGGGGGTAATCCGATTCCCGGCTTGCCCCCGCTCGACCCGGAGGTTGAAATCTCTAACTAATTCCACAGGCGTGTCGCGCTTAGAAGATTGATCTCAAGCCGGCGGGAGACCGGATTGGGACGGAATCAATTCCGCGTATCCCGGATCGTTGCGGAGAGATTGGAGGTCGGGGTCGCGCTCGGCCTCCGCACGACTGTAGCCGCGGGAGAGTGCTTCGCGCAGGTGTCGCGCGGCCTCTTCCGTGTGGCCGGTCAGAGCGTAAACGACGGCGCGCTTGTACATCGTCGCCACGTCGTCGGGGTCGAGCGATGAGGCGTGCTCGATGTTTTTTATCGCCTCCTGCTCGCTGCCGAGTTTCGCTTCGCAGACGGCCAGACGATTCAATAACTGCGCGTCGTTCGACTTGATTTTCAAAGCCTCTTTCAACCTGACGACGGCGAGACGATACTGAGCCGCCGCCTCTTCTTCACGACCCAGACGCACGAGCGCGTCGCCGAGATTTCTGTAAGGCACGTCGTTGCTCGGATTCAACTCGATGGCTTTGGCATAAGCCTCTCGCGCCTCGTCGTATCTTTCGAGATAAAAATAGGCGGTTCCGAGATTGCCGTAGGCGACGGCAGCCGGATGGATTTCGATGGCGCGCTGATGCATGGCGGCGGCCTCAGCGTAGCGACCGAGCAGGATGTAGATGCCACCGAGGTTGTTGTAGCCGTGATGACTGTCGGGCTGAATCCTGATGACGCGCCGGAACTGCGCGGCGGCCTGTTCGTAGAGGCCGTGCGTGTAATAGTAGTTCCCCAGCACGTTATAGTTCTCCCAGTAACCGGGCCGTATCTGCACGGCACGCTCGAAATTCTCTCTCGCCAAATCCATCTCGCCCCTCTGCAAGTAGCAACGCCCCAGCCAGCGATAGGCGTTGTCGTTTAAGGGCTGGAGGCCGACCGCGCACACGAACTCTTCGATGGCGTTCTCGATTGCGCCGGTGCCGTGATAGACGATGCCGAGCGAGATATGCACCTGCGGCTGGTTGGGGTCGAGCACGAGAGCGCGGTCGCTCGCCGATTCGGCGCGCTTGACCCACGCGGCGTCCTTCGTCGCCTCGTACTTCATCCAGTAGGCTTCGCCGAGACCGGCGTGCGCGAGCGCGAAGTTCGGGTCGAGCGCGAGCGCTTCCTCAAACATGCCGATGGCGAAATCCATGTTGCCTTCGTGGTCGCGGCGGTCGAGGAAGGCGCGGCCTTTGGAGTAGAGTTCAAAGGCGTCGAGGTTGATCGTGGCCGGATGCGCCAGTTGCTCGCGCACCTCGTTCGTGATGTTGACCTTGAGGGCCGCCGCGATGCTCTCGCACACCTTATCCTGAATGTCGAACAACTCCGACTCGTCGCCGCGATACTGCTCGCCCCAGATCGCGCGCCCGCTCTCGGCATCAATCAGTCGCGCAGTAATTCTCAATCGCCCGCCTGCGCGTTGCACCTCGCCTTCGAGGATGATGTTCGCGCCGAGGTCGCGCGCCTGATCCGGCCCGCCGCGCACGCTCGTCTCGCCCAGACGTTGCGCGCCCGCCGACTTTGACAGGACTGAGAGGCCGCTGATCTTCGCGAGGTCGGTGGTGATGACGGAGGCCAGACCGATGCCGATGAAAGTGACCTCATCCGAAGAGCCGACGGCCTCGAAAGGCATCACCAGCACCGTCGGCGTCCCGGCCATCAGGTGCGACAGGGACGAGTAGTGCACCGACTTCGACACAGGGGACGACTGCGAATGCAGCGGCCTGTGTTCTTCGTCGTGCGTGTAGTCGAGTTTCAGCGTGCTCTCAAGACTGCCCTCGCCCGCGCCGACCCGCCGACTCAGTTGTTCCCGGAGCGATTCCAACTCCTTTTTGATTTCCGCGAAAGATGTCGGACGCTTGCGATGATCCTTTTCGAGAAGGCGCGAGAAGAGGATGGCGGTGGCGGGCGGCCATTCGGATTTGAGCTTGTCCGTCTTGACCGGCTCGGCGTTGAGGATGGCCGCGCCGACGACGAAGACGTTTTCGCCGCGGAAAGGATGCTCGCCGGTGAGCATTTCATAGAGCACGATGCCGAAAGAGAAAACGTCCGTGCCCTTGTCGAGCGAAGGGTCTTTGCGAATCTGTTCCGGCGACATGTAGGGAATCGTGCCGACGACGACGCCCGAATCCGTGAGATGCTCGATGCCAGCGGCGGTCGTCGCCATGTCGCCCGCGTAAGGGTGCACGAGTTCCAGCGGCTTCGCCAGCCCGAAGTCGAGCAACTTCACGCGCCCGCGTTCGTTGATGATGATATTTTCCGGCTTGATATCGCGGTGAATGATGCCGTGTGAATGAGCTTCGGCGAGCGCGTCGGCGGTCTGCACGGCGGCGTCGAGCGCGGCGTCGGTGGTGAGGTGGCCGGAGCGGATGAGGCTTCGCAGATTTCGCCCGCGCACGTATTCCATCGCGATGTATGTGTGCTCATCCGTCTCACAGATGTCGTAGATGGTAACGATGTTCGGGTGATTAAGCTGCGAGGCCATGCGCGCCTCTCTGAGAAATCGTCGGCCCGCCCCTTCCGAAACCTGCTCCTGCCGCTTGATGAACTTGACGGCGACGGTGCGCAAAAGTCTCTGGTCTTCCGCTTCGTACACCTCGCCCATCCCGCCCGCGCCGATCTTCGAGCGAATCAGGTAATGACCGACAATCGTGCCCGCCTCAAGCGTCATACATCGTCCCACAGCATCCCGCGTCCCGGTTCAAACTGCACAGTCAATCTATTACACACGGATGAAAAGTCAAGAGCCATTACGCCACGAGAGACTTTCTCTCCAATGCGCGACGGCGCGACACGGGCACGCGCCTGATGCCACGCCAAACAATTGCGACTATAATCCACGCATGCCCGACGACGTGAGGGTTCTGCGCCTCGGCGACATGATGCTGCGCCGCGAAGGGACGCTGACGCGGCGGTTCGTGCAGGTCGTCTTCAGCGTCGCGCTGCGCCTCTTCTTTCGCCGCATCGAGACGAGCGGGGCGCGACTCGTGCCGGAGACTGGCGCGCTCATCTTCGTGCTCAATCATCCGAACGGATTGATAGACGCGGCGCTCGTCTTCTGCGCGTTGCCGCGGCGCATCTCGTTTCTCGCCAAGTCAACGCTCTTTCATCTGCCGCTCGTCGGTTTCTTTCTGCGCGCCGCCGAGACGCTGCCGCTCTACAGGCGCGTGGACGAGGGCGCGGACATGACGCAAAACAGTCGTACCTTTGAAGCCTGCCGCGCGCTGCTCCGGCGCGGGCGCTGCATCGCGCTCTTTCCCGAAGGAGTGTCGCACAACGTGCCGCGACTGATGCCGGTCAAGACGGGAGCGGCGCGCATCGCCCTCGGCGCGCTCTCAATCGGCGAGGCGGTCGCGACGACGAACGGCCCGGCGGGCGCATCGTCGGACGCGACCGGCGAAACGTCGCCGCGTTCCTTCGACCTTCGCATCGTCCCCGTCGGCCTGTACTACACCTCGAAAACGACTTTCCGCAGCGAGGCGTTGCTGCGCTTCGGTCGTCCCGTCGAAGTCCGCCCCGTCGCCTTCGACGTTGACGGCGAACGTTCGCGCGCGGCGGTCAAAGAATTGTCCGCGCGCATCGAGACGGCGCTCCTCGACGTGACGCTCAACGCCGACACGGAGGAGCAGCTTGAGGTGGCGAGGCACGCCGAAAAACTCTTCTCGTCAATTTATGAAGGCATCAACATCGAACGATCTCTGACTGCTCGCTTCGACTTTCTGCGTCGCTTCGTCGCGCGTCGCGTCATCATAGGTCAGGAGGAGCGTTCCTCCGCGCACGTCGAGAATCTCAGGCGGCGCATTCTCAGCTACGAAGAGGAGCTACGACGAATCGGCGTCGCGCCGGAGAATTTGTCTCTCTCAAGACATTCAGGCTGGTACGTCTTGCGGCACTTTCTGCTGCGCGCCGCACTCATCCTCGCGCTCTCGCCGCTCTCATTCGTCGGCGCGGCGCTACATCTCCCGGCCTATCTCTTCAGCACGCTCATCGCGCGCAGTTTCACCAGACACGGCATAGATGAGGCGCGCGCCACCATCAAGATTCTGCTCGCCATCATCCTGATGCCGCTGACGTGGCTCGTCGTCGCAGGTCTCTGTTTCTACTTTTTCAACTGGCGCGCGGGCGTCGCAGGGATTCCCCTCTCCGTCCTCTGCGGCTACGTCGCGCTGCGCTCGCTCGAAGCGCTCTACGACATGCGCGGCTGGTTCAAGGCCGTCCTGCTGCTTTTCAACCGGCGGCAACTTTTTCTTCGCCTGCTGTTCGAGCGCCGCGCATTGCATCAGGAGATCGGCGAGATCGAGCAAGGAAGCCGTGACTGAAAGCATCCGACGTACCTTTGGCGCGAGCGCCGCGGTTGTAGATTTCTCGCGCCGCTCTTAATATCTCATCTTCGCGTTTCGACTTTTTTTCTAACTTCGTTTCGACTTTTTCTCCGACTTCCATGATGAATAAAAGACTACTTCTCTTCAGCAACGGCTCAGAGATCGTCGGCGACGAGGGAACGACCGGATACGCCGCGGGCGTCATCAAAGATTTTCTCGGCGAGAGCGGCGGGCCTCTGCTTTTCGTGCCTTTCGCCTCCGTCACGCGTTCGTTCAATCAATACATCGAGCGCGTGCGTGCGCGCTTCGGGCCGCTCGGTTACGAAGCGCATTCGCTCCACGAGGCGCGTGACGCGCGCGTCGCCGTCGGAGAGGCAGTGGCTATCGTCATCGGCGGCGGCAATACTTTTCATCTGCTGCGCGAGATGTACGCGGTGGGCATCGTCGAAGCGTTGCGCGAGCGGGTCGAGGGCGGCGCGCCTTACATCGGCTGGAGCGCCGGGTCGAACGTGGCCTGCCCGACGATCAAGACGACGAACGACATGCCCGTCGTCGAACCGCAGAGTTTCGACGCGCTCAACCTCGTGCCGTTCCAGATCAACCCGCACTACACGGAAGCGCGCCTCGAAGGGCATCACGGCGAGACGAGGGATGAGCGGCTGGCCGAGTTCGTCCAAGCCAACCGGAGCGTCCGCGTCGTCGGACTACGCGAGGGCAGCGCGCTCAGAGTCGAAAATCAGAGCATCAGGCTTCTGGGCGACAAGCCCGCGCGCATCTTCGTCAACGATTCCCCGGCGACGGACGTGCAGCCCGCGGATTCTCTGGACTTTCTTTTCAACTGACGGAAGTTTTCGGGCCGTGCCGCCACGCGAGAGAGAGCGCGATTCTTCGTCAGCCGCGATGCGTTCCGCGTGTGATGCATTTTTAGAACGTGCGCGCACTTTATGAAACAGTATCAAGACCTGCTCAAGTCAGTCCTCGCGCACGGCGCGGCGCACGAAGACCGCACGGGCGTCGGCACCATCTCGCACTTCGGCCACCAGACGCGCTTCGATTTGCGCGACGGCTTTCCCATCGTGACGACGAAAAAAGTTCCGTTCCGCTGGATCGCCGAAGAGCTTTTCTGGTTTCTCTCCGGCGAGACGAACGAGGCGGCGTTGCGCGCGCGCGGCGTAGATATCTGGAAGGAGTGGGCCGACCTCGAACACACGGCACGCTTCGGGCGCGCGGAGGGCGATCTCGGCCCGGTCTATGGCTATCTCTGGCGCTCCTTCGGCGGGCACTACCCGAAGCGCGACGGCTTTGACCAGATCGCGCGGCTCATACATGAAATCACACACAACCCGAACTCGCGCCGTCTGGTCGTCACGGGATGGGATCCGCGCGTCGCGGACGACGTTGATCTGCCGCCCTGTCACACGCTCTTTCAATTCAAGGTCGAGCGCGGGCGCGTGCTCCACTGTCAACTCTACCAGCGTTCGGCCGACGCTTTTCTCGGCGTGCCCTTCAACATCAGTTCCTACGCGCTTCTGACGCACATCGTCGCACACGTCTGCGCGTTAGAGCCGGGCGAGTTCGTCTATACGCTCGGCGATTACCACATCTACAAAAACCATCTGGCGCAGGTCGAGGAACTTCTCTCACGCGAACCGCTGCCGTTGCCCCGCCTTGAGATTCAGGACGAGGGCGGTAACTTGCGCGGACTCGAAGGGCTGCTCGATTTTCGCTACAAGCACTTGAAACTCATCAACTATCAATCGCACGGCAAGATCGAAGCGCCGGTCGCTGTTTAGCAAATTCATCGGGCGTGCAAACTCATCAGACGGCGCTTGCCCGGACGGGTAATCAACATGGCAATCATCGGCATCGTCGCAATTGACAGGCAGCGAGCTATCGGCAAAGACGGTGCGCTGCCGTGGCACTACTCCGCCGACTTGCGATTCTTTCGCGAGCAGACGACAGGCCACGCCTGCGTGATGGGCCGGAGGACTTGGGCGACGCTGAAGAAGCCTCTGAAGGAGAGGCTCAACATCGTCTTGAGCGGGAGCGTGCAGATTGAGCCGCGAGAGTCCGTCGTCGTGTTGAGGGATAAGGGGTCGGTGTTGTCGCTGAAAGATTATCTGAGGGGCGACCTGTTCATCATCGGCGGCGCGAAAGTGTACGAGTCGTTCGACGAAGAGATTGACAGGTGGATCGTGACCGAAGTTCCCTTAACGGTCGAAGGGGCCGACACGTTCATGCCGCGCGAGTTCCTGCGTGGCTTCGAGGCCGACGATTCGCGCACGCTTGAAGGCGATTTGAAAGTGACGTTTTACCGAAGACGCGCTTAACTCGAAGGCTTAAATCAAACGTCGCGGAGACATTGGACACGGCTTTGTCTTGTCCGCGCTCCTTCGGTCTCCGCGACGGTTGAAATTTCATGTCGTTTCAGCTACCGCCGCCCGCTTTGATGTCGAGTACGTCGTGGCGCGTGATGATGCCGGTGATGCGCCCGTACTCTTCGACGAGCACCGCCGGACTCTCGCGCAGGCGCTTGGTCACTTCGTCCGAGCCTGCATCCACGTCCACGACGGGAAACGGCGCGTCCATCACTTCGCTTGCGGGCGCGTCGAGCAGTTCGCGCTTGCCGAGAGCTTTCGCGAGGATGCGACTCTCGCGCAGAGCGCCGACCGAACGCCCGTCTTCGAGCACAGGGATATAAGTCAGGCCGAGTTCGTCCATCTTCGCCAGCACGTCTGAAACCACGTCCTGCGACGAGGCGGTGACGAGTTGCGACGGAGCTTGACGGCCCTTCGTGCTGCTGATTAACCCTGCCGTCACCTTCTGCGGCTCAAGCAGACGCTTCTCCTTCAACCACTCGTCCGAGTGATGCTTCGTCAGGTAGTGCTCGCCCGTGTCACAGACAACGAAGACGACGACGCCCGTCTCGTCGAGCGTGCGCGCGACGCGCAGGGCGGCGGTGAGATTCGTGCCCGTCGAGCCGCCGCAGAAGATGCCTTCGCGACGACCGAGTTGGCGCGACATCTCGAACGATTCGCCGTCCGTGATGTTGATGACTTCGTCCACGTACTTGATGTGGATGTTCTCCGGCACGATTTCCTGCCCGATGCCCTCGACGAGATAGGGCGTCGCCTCGTGCGTGTGGCCCGTCTCTTTGTACGTCTTGAAAACGGAGCCGTAGGGGTCTGCGCCGATGACGCGGATGTTCGGGTTCTGCTCTTTGAGAAAGCGGCCCGCGCCGGAGATGGTGCCGCCCGTCCCCATCCCTGAAACGAAGTGCGTGATGCGGCCCTCGGTCTGTTCCCACAATTCCGGCCCCGTCGTGCGATAGTGCGCGAGCGGGTTGTTGGGATTCGAGTATTGATCCGGGTAAAAAGAGTTCGCGGTTTCGTGTGCGATGCGCCGCGCCGTCTCGACATAGTGGTCGCGCGTGCCGGGACGCGCCGAAGCTGGCACGACGACCACATCAGCGCCGAGCGCCTTCAAGTACCTGACCTTCTCGACCGACGCTTTGTCCGTCATGACGAAGATGCAGCGGTAGCCTTTGACGGCGGCGGCCAGCGCGAGGCCGATGCCGGTGTTGCCCGACGTGGCCTCGATGACGGTGCCGCCGGGTTTCAGCGTGCCCTCGCGTTCGGCGGCCTCGATCATCGAGACGCCGATGCGGTCTTTGACGGAGAAGCCGGGGTTGAGATTCTCCATCTTCGCCAGTACGGTGGCCTTGATGCCTTCGGTCAAGCGCGTCAGCCTGACCAGCGGCGTGCGCCCGATGAGGCCGAGCACGTTGTCGTAATATTGCATATCTTCTCCGCTTCTTTGATGACTTGCAGGTGCGTCAACAGTTATACAACAACACGCCTCACGCGCACCAACGACGGCCCGTCCGCAACGCGCGACGGGCAATTGACGCTCGTGCACGCTCGCTTTATTCGAGGACGAATCAGTTGCCGCGCGACGATTGGACGGAGGGCGTCGGCGAAGGAGTCGGCGTCAATGGCGGGGTCGGGGTGGGTGTCGTCTGCGTCTGCGCAACGGGCGCGGCGGGACGACTCGCGGCGGTGAAGTGGCGGACAAGGCCGACGACGAGCGCCAGCCCGAAGATCATCGTGCCGGGCGGCGCGAACGCCAGAAAGCCCGCGAGCAGGACGAACAGGATTCTCTTGGCACGTTTCATGTCGTCACGCTACGCCTGTCGTCAAGCAACACGTGTCGTCGCACGTCTCATCTCGTCGCCGGGTTGTTGTAAGATGCTCCGCCGTCAGGCGCGCGTTAAAAATCAGCTTCAGTCTTTCGAGGTCGGGCCAGAAGATAGCACGCTTAACTATGCATCAGCGAATTGACACGAAGACGGCGCTCATGCTCTGCGCGTCCGCGCTCCCGGCGCTTCTCGTCGGCCTGCTGATTGTGAAGTTCGGCGTTGACGTGCCTTACTGGGATCAGTGGGCCGTTGCGCCTTTCTTCGTCAAGCTCTCGCGCGGGACGCTGACGGCGGCAGACTTGTTTGCGCAGCAATACGAATATCGCCAGTTCTTTCCGCAACTCATTTTCGTCGCGCTCGGTTGGTTGACGAGATGGGACGTGCGTTACGAAATGCTGTTCAGTCTCGCGCTGGCCTGCCTCACGTCTCTCTGCGTTTACAGGTTGGGCAAGGCGACGCTCGTCGGCCATAGAGCATCGCTGCTGCTGATTTCCAACCTCCTTATCTTTTCAACCATCCAGTACATGAACTGGCTATCGGGCATCCAGATTATTTATTTCATGCCCGTGGCGTGCCTCGCGTGCGGCCTCCTCGTCGCTATTTCCCGGCTTGAGACGAGCATCAAATTTTTACTGTGCATGAGTCTCGCCGCCGTCAGCACGTTCTCTTCCGCCAACGGCATCCTGTGCTGGGTCTTGCTGCCGCCGGTGTTGTGGTGGGTTGACGCGCCGCGCGCCGCGTCGTCGAGAAAAAACTCTCTGTGGGCGCTGTGGGCGGCGGGCTTCGTCGTCTGCTGCGTGCTCTATTTCTACGGCTACCGAAGTCCGTCGGGTCTTCCGAGCACGTCCGAGTCGCTACTTCATCCGGCGCGCGCCATCGCTTATTACATCTCGCTGCTGGGCGCGCCTCTCGCCGTCGGGAGAATCAGCGCATCCATCCTTACAGGCGCGACGCTCGTCATCCTCTACGCGCTGGCGTGGATTTCATTTCTGAGGCGCTTGTCCGACAGGCAGGCGTCCACAGGCATGCTCGTGTGGCTCATGGTCGGAGGCTATTCAATCGGAACGTGCGCGCTCATCACAGTGGGACGTGTGGGTTACGGCGTCGAGCATTCGCTCTCCAGCCGGTACACGACATTCTCGCTCTACCTGATCGTCGCGCTCGCTCACCTGTTGGTGTTGAATCTCGAAGCGCGGGCGGAAGCGGAAGACTTCGCGCGTGGATTTCCGGCGCGTCGCCGTCTAACGGGTCGCACGATGCTGCGCACACTGGCCGCCGCGCTCGTCATCGTGCAACTGCTGACGGCCTACGCGGTGTTTCATCAGGCGAGCATAGTGCGTCGAGAGCGTCTGCGCTTGAAGGCGTGTCTGCTGCTGATTAACGTCGTCGAGTCGGACTGCCTGAAAGACGAGTCGTGGCCCGACACGGACGTTTTACGGCGGACGGCGAATGAGCTTAACGACATGGGGTTCTTGCGCCCGCCATTATTAAGGTCTGCGCGGATCGGGGATATCGCGGGAGCGCCGGGGCAGAATGCGGGCGGCTTTGGCTCGCTGGACAATCTGTACAGGCTGGATGAAACGTATATTGTGTCCGGTCGGGCAGTGCTTCCGCAGAGGGGCGAACCCGCCGATGCCGTGCTGCTGGTCTATGAAAATAATGTTGGAGAACTATCCGTATTCGCATTGTCCGACATGAAACCCACCGGCGATGTGACGACAGGCCCGGACGGTGGCACAATCAAAAACGACGCGCGATGGGAAGCCGCTTTCCCCATTGACAAACTACCGCCGGACGCAATCAACGTCACCGCATGGGCGTTCGATGCCGGGACGGGCAAGGCTTACCGTCTGGACGGGTCGCACGCGCTTCAACGACATGAGTGAACACGAACCGCCGCCGCTCGCCGCCCGCGCGCAAGGTCAAAACGGACTGGGCATCAGCGTCTTTTTTCCGGCTTACAACGACGCCGGAACGATCACGTCGCTCGTCTCGGATGCGCTCGCCGTGCTGCCGGGCCTTGCCGAACGGTACGAGGTCATCGTCGTCAACGACGGCAGTACGGACGAGACGGGAACGTTGCTCGACGAATACGCGCGCACGGAGCCGCGCCTGCGCGTGATTCACCACGAGCGCAACCGGGGTTACGGCGGGGCGCTCCGCACGGGTTTTGCGAGCGCGACACAAGACCTGATCTTTTACACGGACGGCGACGGGCAGTACGATGTGCGTGAACTCGCGGCCCTGCGCCCGCTCTTGAGCGATGACGTTGACATCGTTAACGGCTATAAGATAAAACGGGCGGACGCCGTGAGCCGGAAAGTTATCGGAGGAATTTATAACCGGCTCGCGCGCCTTCTCTTCCGTCTTCCAATTAGTGACGTTGATTGTGATTTTCGTCTGATGCGGCGGCGCGCCGTCCGGCACGTCGAACTCGTCTCGTCAAGCGGCGTCATCTGCGTCGAACTGGTGCGCAAGTTACACGCGGCGGGCTGCGTCTTCGTCGAGACTCCGGTGCATCACTATCCGCGGCGTAGCGGGCGTTCGCAGTTTTTCACTCTCCGGCGTGTCTCCCGCACGGCCTTCGACTTTTTCATTCTGTGGTGGAAGCTCATCGCGTTACGCTCACGTGCGCGAGACGCGCGCGGCGCTCGTTCAAAGTCTCGGACAGAGCATCAGGAGGGCGAGGACGCGTAAATGCTTCGAGCCTTTTCGACTTGGCGGATGGAATTACGGGATCGAATCGTTCAGGATTAAATCAATGATAGCCCCCTCGACATTCAGTGAGTACAAGGGACGCTCCGTGCTGATTACGGGCGGCCTCGGCTTTATCGGCAGCAATCTGGCGCGCAAACTCGTCGAGATGGGCGACGTTGACGTGACCATCCTCGACGCACTCGTGCCCGATCAGGGCGGGCGGCTCTTTAACATCGGCGACATACGGGATGAAGTGACGCTCCAGATCGCGGACATGGGCGACGACTACGTGATTAATCATCTGGTCGGCGGCGTGGACTATATTTTCAATCTCGCGGGCAGCGTCAGCCACGTTGATTCGATGCTCTTTCCGCAACGCGACCTCGAACTGAACTGCACGGCGCAGTTGACTCTTCTCGAAGCCTGTCGCGGTTTCAATCCTAACGTCAAGATCGTCTTCACGAGCACGCGGCAGGTTTATGGCAAGCCCGTCTATCTGCCCCTCGACGAGCATCATCGCATCGCCCCGCTCGACATCAACGGCATCAACAAACTCGCCGCCGAGCATTATCACCTGCTCTACAACCGCGTTTACGGCACGCGCGCGACGTGCCTGCGTTTGACGAACACCTACGGCCCGCGACAGCTTCTGTATCACGACCGGCAGGGCTTCGTCGGCTGGTTCATCCGTCAGGCGATTGACGGCGGCGTGATCGAACTCTTCGGCGAAGGCAAACAGCGGCGCGACTTGGATTACGTCGACGACGTGGTCGAGGCGCTTCTGCTCGCGGGCGCAAGCGAGGCCGCAGAGGGTGAAGTCTTCAATCTCGGCGGCAACGAGCCTGTCCATTTGTGCGACCTCGCGTCGGAGATGATGGCCCTGACGGGTCGCGGCTCGGTGCGCGCCGTGCCGTTCCCGACCGAGCGGCAGTTGATAGACGTGGGCAACTCTTATTGCAGCTCGCGCAAAATCGAGCTGGCGCTCGGCTGGCGGCCACGCACGCCCCTGCACGAGGGACTGAAAAAGACCATCGAGTTTTACGAGACGCACCGCGATCAATACTGGACGCCCGATGCCTGTACGGTTTCTAAATCTCAAACCGCAACTTTCGGAGATTGAAGAGGAGACGACCGCCGCGCTCGCGCGCGTGATGGGAAGCGGCCTCTACATTCTCGGCGACGAAGTGAGCGCCTTCGAGGGAGAGTGGGCGCACTATTGCGGCGTGCGCGGGGCCGCCGGAGTCAATAACGGCACGGACGCGCTCGCGCTCGCGCTCAATGCTTCCGGCGCGGTGCGACCCAACCGCGGCGACGAAGTCATCACC
>JBAVPI010000030.1:0-2442 GCA_049692915.1 Pyrinomonadaceae bacterium | reverse complement strand
CGCTCGTCGGACTCTGCGCAGAGCGCGGCATCGAACTCGTCGTCGGCATCCTCGCCATCCTCAAGGCAGGCGGCGCTTACGTCCCCCTCGACCCCTCCTACCCGCAGGAACGGCTCTCCTTCATGCTGGAGGACTCGGCCACCAATGTGTTGCTCACGCAACGCCGACTGCTCGACTCTCTGCCTCACTTCACGGGCCTGCTCATCTGCTTCGACGAGGTGGAGGGGCGGCACGATTATCCCGACAGCGACCCGCCGCCAGCCGCCACCCCTGAGAATTTGGCTTACGTCATCTACACCTCCGGCTCGACGGGGCGACCCAAAGGCTCGCTGGTGACGCACGCCAACGTGGCGCGGCTGTTCGCCGCCACCGAAGAGTGGTTCTCCTTCACGGGCGACGACGTGTGGACGATGTTCCATTCGCCGTCTTTCGACTTCTCGGTCTGGGAGTTGTGGGGCGCGCTGCTCCACGGCGGGCGGCTCGTGGTCGTGCCCTACATGGTGAGCCGCTCGCCGGAGGCATTCCTGAAGTTGCTGCGGCGGGAGGGGGTGACGGTGCTGAACCAGACGCCCTCGGCCTTCCGCCAGTTGATGCGTGCCGAGCAGGAAGCGGCTGAGGCGGGTGAGTATCTGAACCTGCGAGCGGTGATCTTCGGCGGAGAGGCATTAGAAGTGCAGAGTCTGAGGCCGTGGGTGGAGCGTCACGGTGACGAGTGGCCGCGTCTGGTCAACATGTACGGCATCACGGAGACCACCGTCCACGTCACCTATCGCCCGCTGGCGGCCAGAGACTGCATCGTCGGGGCGGGCAGCATGATCGGTCGCGCCATCCCAGACCTCTCCGTCTTCGTGCTCGACGAGCGGCAGAACCTGCTGCCTGTCGGCGTGCAGGGCGAGTTGTACGTCGGCGGGGCAGGTCTGGCGCGGGGGTATCTGGGGCGTGCCGGACTGACGGCTGAGCGGTTCGTCCCCGACCCGTTCGCCGACAAAGAGGGCGCGCGCCTGTACCGGACAGGCGACCTCGGACGTTACCTCTCCGGGGGCGACATCGAATATCTAGGGCGAATTGATAAGCAGGTGAAGATTCGCGGCTTCCGCATCGAGCCGGGTGAGGTCGAGGCGGCGTTGCGCTCTCACGCCTTCGTGCGGGATTGCGTAGTGATGGCGCGGGCCGAGACTTCCGGCGAAGGGCTGCGGCTGGTGGCTTACGTGGTGCCGGCAGATGGAGCGGGCGAGGCTTACGTCGGCGAGTTACGGGCGCACCTACAGGGCCGACTGCCGGAGTACATGATCCCTTCGGCGTTCGTCGTGGTCGTCGAGTTGCCGCTGACGGCGCACGGGAAGATTGATTACGCGAGGCTGCCGGAGCCGGAAGGGGCACGGCCTGAGTTGGGGCGTGAATATGTGAGGCCGCGGACGGCGGTCGAAGAGGTGGTGGCGGGCATCTGGTCGCGGGTGCTTGCGGTGGAAGACGTGGGAGTGGAGGACAACTTCTTCGAGCTGGGCGGCCACTCGTTGCTGGCGATGCAGGTTCGATCCAGAGTCAGCGAGGCGTTCAACTTCGAGTTGCCGTTGCGGGCAATCTACGAAGAGCCGACCGTCGCAGGTCTGGCACGCCGCATCGAGCAGGAATCCGTAGAAGCATCTCCGAGCTTACCATCCATCCGGCCAGCCGGACGGACAGAACCTCTGCCCCTCTCGTTCGCACAGGAGCGGCTCTGGTTCCTCGACCGCCTCGTTCCGGAAGATGCGTTTTACAACATCGTCTTCGCCGTGCGGCTCGACGGTCGGCTGGATGTCTCTGCTCTGGAGCGAGCATTGAGCGAAATCATGCGACGGCATGAAGTGCTGCGAACCAGCTTCGTCGAGGTGGACGGACGGCCCGTGCAGGTCATCAACGCGGTGCCGGAGTTGAGCCTGCAAGTGGAAGATTTACGCCACACGGCCAGCGCCGAGCGCGAGCCTGAATCGCGTCGGCGTATCGCCGAAGAAGGCCGGTGTCCATTCAATCTCTCCGCAGGGCCGCTGCTGCGCGCGCGGCTGTTGCGTATGGAGGACGATGAGCACATTGCCGTCCTGACGATGCACCACATCGTCTCGGACGGCTGGTCAATGGGCGTCCTCGTCCGAGAGGTCGCCGCTCTCTACACCTCTTACTCGCGCGGAGAAGAGTCGCCGCTCTCTGAACTGGAAGTGCAGTACGCAGACTACGCCGTGTGGCAGCGTGGGCAGTTGCAGGGCGAGGCGCTGGAGAGGGAGTTGGCATACTGGCGCAAGCAGTTGGAGGGAGCGCCCGCGGTGTTGGAGTTGCCGACAGACAGGCCGCGTCCGGCGGTGCAGTCATTCAGGGGAGGGAGGCGGCAGTTCACGTTGGGCGAGGGAGTGAGCGGGAGAGTGAGCGAGGTGGCGAGGGGCGAGGGAGTGACGCAGTTCATGCTGTTGC
>JBAVPI010000029.1:0-7359 GCA_049692915.1 Pyrinomonadaceae bacterium | reverse complement strand
GATGACCACAACGCAGCCGCACCTTCCGACGCGCCGCATCCGGTCGCGCCTTCCGCGAAAGACACGACGCGTCAGCCGGAAACCAAAGCGCATGCCGCGGACAAACGGCCCATGCCGGTCGCGCCGGCTACTCCGCCACCCGTCGTCGAAAATCCGGCGGACGTTAATCTCGAAGAACGCGATTTCGCGGAGCGGCCACTCACACCGCGCGAGATGAAGGCGCTCCGCCGCAAGGCACGGCAGGGAGAGTTGAGAGAGTTCATTCTCCGTCGGGAAGGTCTGGGCGGCGAAGAGCGTGGAAGAAACGGAGAAGGCCCGCGGCGCAGGCGTGGATTCTCGCGGCCTTAAATTGCGCGGTCGCGGCTCGCTCAAGATCGCACACAGTTGCGACTCGCTTAAAATCGCACACAATTAAAGATTAAATGCGGAGACGCGCGAGGCACGGTGCTGCTCATTTGCACTGTGCCTCGCGCGTTAATTTGATGAGAAGGAAAATCAGCCCGCAGCCGTTTGAGAATCGGTCGAGACGGACGATGCGACGCGTTCGTAGAGGCGCAGCAGGAAGTGCTGGCCGGGCGCGTTCGGGGCATCGAGTCTCAAGCCGAACAAGTTCTGCCCCTTGATGTGCACGAGGAGCGCGCGCACAGGGATGATGCCTTCGTCCGCGACGAGCGTGATCCAGAGATGGTCGCCGAGGGCCGCCACTGGGTCGCCCGCGACTCCGCGCAATGACAGGCCGAGGCCGCTGAAGTCCGCCACCTCAGCCATCCCCAGCATCTCGTTGCGCGTCGTGTTCTCCACGGCGGCCCAGATTTTCGCCGTCGGCGTGATGCGCCGCAACGAACGCCTGTCGAGGCCGTCTGCGCCCGCTGTGCCGGGAAAGTCCTCCACTATCGTTTCTCCCTGAAATCGTGTGTGCCCGCGAACTATCTCTATACACGCGCAATCGGGGCCGAGTTCCGCGAAGGGCGCGCGCTCCCGCCAAATCGTTGCGGGGCAAGGGGCGAGACTTCGACGCCCTTCCAATGTCGAACCAACTCAGAGCGCGGAAGCGATGAGCGCGGACAATTCTTCGGTCTCGCGCCGTGCGCACTGGCGCGCGTCCTCGCCGGGCAGAGAGGCAAACTTGCGCGCGGGATGAAAGACGATTTCGACGCGGCCCGTCCGCGGCAGGCGTTGTCCCCTCGGCCAGACGGCGTGCCCGCCGCGAATCGTCACGGGCAGAACGGGCACGTCGGCTTCGAGCGCAAGGCGCGCCGCGCCGTGCTTGAATTTCATCGGCGCGCCGTCCGGGTTGCAGCGTCCTCCTTCGGGGAAGATCATCACCGCGCCGCCGTCGCGCAGCCATTGCAGAGAACGCTTGTACGCCCCCGGATCGCTCTTTCCCAACTCGATGGGCCACGCTCCCATCCACTCCATCGGCCTCCCCAGCGCGGGCCACTTGAACGCCTCGCTCCACGCCAGATAGCGCAGAGGGCGTCTGACGGCGACGCCCACCCAGAAGGGGTCTATGTACGTCTGGTGATTGGCGGCGATAATCAGTCCGCTGCCGCCGCCGCGCGGGACGTGCTCGACGCCCTCGTGTCGCACTCCCCAGAGCGTGCGCGACACGAAACTGATGAGGGGGCGGGTCAGTTCCATCGCCCACTGCGGCAGCGCCGACGAGTCGCGGTGCGCCGTCGTCTTATTTCGCTCCCCTGATGTGTCGGGCGTGTCGGTCGGCTCGCTCAGAAAAATTTCTTTTCCTTTCAATGTCGCCCGCGCAAACTACATTTTGCGCCCGACGACTCTGGCTTCAAGTCTCGTTCGTTTTCGTTTTAAGGCTCAATCAATTCCTTCGAGCGGCCACTGCCGATCCACGAATTCGAGATGGAGACGCTGGATGCCGTCCGCGCCGGGCCGACGCGCGCGAACGACGGCGATCACCGACAGGCTATGGTCGGCGCTCGTCAGCCGCACGAAGCGCCCGCGCTCGACCTTGAGCGTCGTCCACACCGCCGCGCCGCGACGGCTGAGATTCTCCGTCACCGTCTGCTCGCTTTCGGACACGCGCCCCTGATCGTCGAACACTTCGACGACGACGGCGACGGCCATCTGTAGTCTCGTATCATGCGTGCGCGGCGGGCGCTTGTCTTCGTCACGCGCGGTTTCTTCGCGCAGCAGCCAGAGATTGTGCTCAGCCGAGAGCGAATCAATCTCGTAGAGAGTGGCGGGGTCTTTCTGGTAACTCGCCGGAGCGCGCTTGCCCGTGAAGGCCACGCCCACGTCGAAGCGCAAATCGCCCACGTCCTTTGCCCCGCCGCCCGACGTGTCGAGTTGCGGCTTGACGTTGCGCACGAGCGCCCAGACGCGATACTGATCTTCGACGTGATCGAAGCAACGCAACTGTCGCGGCATCGGCAGCGTGAGATGCAGGAGACGGCCCCTCTCCGTCAGGCGCGGCAGCATGAAGCGCGCCCCGAACGGCGTCACGTCGGCGAGGCGCGTGAACTCGACCCACTCGTGGTCAACCGACTCGCGGCAGTGGACGCGCGCGGGCAGGGCCAGCCTGATGCGCTCGCGCAAGCGTCTCGATTTGCCGTCGAAATCCATCATCTTATGCGCCCTGTTTGCAGAACCATTTGAGGCCGCCCCGCGCGCCCGCCCGAAACCCTCAAAAGTCGCCAAAAACCTCTATAAAATCGAGATTTTGCGTCTTCAACGGGTTTGTCAAAAACCTCTTTTCAGGCTACAATAGGTCGTACTTTCACCGACCAGTTAGTGCTCCCGGAAAGTACCTTCGATTCTCAACTGATTGTCACATTTTTTTGACTTTGAATTGGGCGCGCGGCAGCCGTATCGTGCGGCCAGATTGTACCGGAAAGGTTTATTTGATGGAAACGTTAGACCGCAACTACATCAGCATCGAAGACGAGATGCGCCGCTCGTATCTCGACTATGCCATGAGCGTCATCATCGGGCGCGCTCTGCCCGACGTGCGCGACGGCTTCAAGCCCGTCCACCGGCGCGTGCTCTGGGCGATGAACGAACTCGGCAACCAGCACAACAAAGCTTACAAGAAAAGCGCGCGCATCGTCGGCGACGTGATCGGTAAATATCACCCGCACGGAGACTCCGCCGTCTACGATACCATCGTCCGCATGGCGCAGGAATTTTCGATGCGCTATCCGCTCGTTGACGGGCAGGGCAACTTCGGCTCGGTGGACGGCGACTCGGCGGCCGCGATGCGTTACACGGAAGCGCGCATGGCGAAGTTGACGACGGAGATACTCGCTGACATCGAGAAGGAGACCGTCAGCTTCAATCCGAACTACGACGAATCCCTGAGCGAGCCTTCGGTGCTGCCGACGCGCGTGCCGAATCTTTTACTGAACGGCTCAGAGGGCATCGCCGTCGGGATGGCGACGAAGATTCCGCCGCACAACCTGACCGAGATCGTCGAGGCGACCATCGCGATTATCAAGAAGCCTAGCATCAAGGATGAAGAGCTTCTCAAGATCGTGACCGGCCCCGATTTTCCGACCGGCGGCTTCATCTACGGCAAAGAGGGCATACGGCAGGCATACCTGACGGGTCGCGGCCTGATTCAAATGCGCGCCCGCGCCGGGATTGACCGCATCGGGCGCGGCACGACCGAGCGCGACGCGATCATCATCACGGAGATTCCCTTTCAGGTGAACAAGGCGCGACTCATCGAGCGCATCGCCGAACTCGTCAACGAGAAGAAGATCGAGGGCATCTCTGATTTGCGCGACGAGTCTTCGCGCGACGGGATGCGCATCGTCGTCGAACTCAAGCGCGACTCGATGCCGCAGATCGTCTTGAACAAGCTCTACAAGCTGACGCCGATGCAAAGCACGTTCGGCGTCATCAACCTCGCCATCGTTGACGGCCAGCCGCGCGTCCTGACGCTCAAGAAGATGCTTGAGCACTTCGTCGAGTTCCGGCGCGAGGTCGTGCGCCGTCGCACCGAATACGAACTCCGCAAAGCGAAAGCGCGCGCCCACATTTTGGAGGGATTGAGCAAAGCGATTGACGCGCTCGACTACATCATCCCGTTGATTCGCAACGCGCGTTCAGTGGACGAGGCGCGGCAGTGGCTGACCGGCAGCTTCGACGCGATGGCCGAGGTCAAGACGTGGAAGGGCGCGCCCTCGGACATGACGCTCGCGGGCTTCATAGACAAGTTGAAGAAGGTCATCAAGCGGCTGGAACTCTCCGAGCTACAGGCGCAGGCCATTCTCGATTTGCAACTGCGGCGGCTCTCCGCGCTCGAACGTCAGAAGATTCTCGACGAGTATGAGGGCATCATCCGCCACATCGGTGAACTCGAAGACATCCTCTCCAACGATACGAGTTTGCGCCGCGTCATCGTCGGCGAACTCGAAGACGTGAAGAAGAACTTCGGCGACGCGCGCCGCACGCAGATCATAGACGAGGGCGTCGAGCTTTCCATCGAAGACATGATCGCGGACGAGAACGTGGCGATCACCGTCACGAAGAACGGCTACATCAAGCGCACCGCCGTCACGACGTATCAGCGACAGGGACGCGGCGGCAAGGGACGCAGCGGCGCGGGCACGGGCAAAAACGAAGACTGGGTTGAGCACATTTTCACCGCCACGACGCACTCTTACCTGATGATTTTCACCGACGACGGGCAGGTCTTCAAACTGAAGGTGCATCAGATACCGGACGCGCTGCCGTCGGCGCGCGGCAAGGCGGTCGTTAATCTCATCAACATTCCTTCGACCAGAAAGCTCGCGGGCGTTATCCCCGTGCGCGAATTTTCCGAAGGCCGCTACGTCGTGATGGTGACGCGCAAAGGCGTCATCAAGAAGACCAGCCTCGCCGAGTTTCAGAACATCCGCACGAACGGCATCAACGCCGTCAACGTGGACGACGGCGACGAACTGCTCGACGTGATTCTGACCGACGGCACGAAGCGTATCTTCATCGCGACCCACGACGGCCTCGCCATCCGCTTCGACGAAGAGGGTGTGCGCGCGATGGGGCGCGCGGCGCGCGGCGTGCGCGGCATTGATCTGCGCAAGGACGATTACGTGGTTTCGGTCGCGGCGGTCTCCGCGGACGACAGCGAGCGGATGCTGTCGGTCTCGGAGTGCGGCTTCGGCAAGCAAACGTCCATCACGACTTATCGTTTACAGTCGCGGGGCGGCAAGGGCGTCATCAACATGAAGACGACGGAGAAGACCGGCAAGGTTGTCGCCGTCTTCCCCGTCGAAGAAGAGTCCGACATCATGATTATCACGCAGCACGGCAAGCTGATCCGCATTGAGGCCACGGACATTCGCAAGACGGGCCGCAGCGCGCAGGGCGTCCGCCTGATTAAGACCGACGGCGGCGACAAGGTGACGAGCGCCTCTCTGCTCGACCCGGCGGCTGACGCGGCGGAGGTTGAAGTGACCGCGTAAAGAGGTTCGACGCATCGAACACGAAGGGCCGCGCGCATATCTTGAAATATGCGCGCGGCTCTTCGTCTTTGCACTCTAAAAATTCTTGCATGTCGAGCGCGTGTGGAGTTAACCTCCCTGCAAAGGGTTTCCAATCAATTTACGAGCGAGGGGATATGACCATGCCTGACACGACCACACTCAGCCTGCCCTCCGGCGGGGGCGACTCCAACGACTTCAACAGCGGCTCCGTCTTCTTCGTCGGCACGGCGACCGTGATCCTGCGCTACGCGGGCTTCACCATCCTGACCGACCCGAACTTCCTGCACGCGGGCGATCACGTGCATCTCGGCTACGGCCTGACCTCGAAGCGTCTGACCGAACCCGCGCTCGACATCGAAGATTTGCCGCCGCTCGACTTCTGCGTCCTCTCGCACTATCACGGCGACCACTTCGACCACATTGCCGAAGAACGTCTGCGCAAAGATTTGCCCATCATCACCAACGAGCACGCGACCGCGGCACTGAAAGAGAAGGGCTTCACCGCCGCGCACGCGCTTGAGACGTGGGACTCCGTGACGATTGAAAAGGGCGGGGGGCGCGTCCGCATCACTTCGATGCCGGGCAAGCACGCACCCGCCGTCGTCGAACCCTTCCTGCCGCCCGTCATGGGCAGCATGCTTGAGTTTCAAACCGATGCGGACAAGACGGCGCTGCGTCTCTACATCACCGGCGACACGCTCCTGCACGACGACCTGCAAGAGATACCGCGCCGCTACCCGGAGATTGACCTCGCCATCTTCCACCTCGGCGGCACGCGCATCCTCGGCCTGCTCCTGACGATGGACGCGGAGCAGGGCGTCGAAGCCATCCGCATCATCAACCCGCGCGAAGTTATCCCTGTCCACTACAACGACTACGAAGTCTTCAAGTCGCCCCTCGAAGACTTCCGCAAGGCCGTCGAGGAAGCGGGCTTCGCCGACCGCGTCCGCTACCTCAGCCACGGCGAAACGTACAACTTTGAAGTCCCCGCAAGCCGTCGGCAGTAAAACACCGTCGCCGCTCTATGGTGGTGCGCGAAGCAGAGGCGCATACCGCAAGCGTTCGATCAATGTTGCCTAACAACGGCCTGCACCTGACTCGCGGCACGACGATTCTTGTGTATCTTGCGTAGGTGGGCAGGGAGTGATACCGGACGTTATGCGTCTTCCTCTCGGGCGGCCAACGGATTATGATGCTCACATGAAAGTGAAAGATGTTATCAAGCAGCTTGAAGATGCTGGTTGGTATTTGGCGAGGACGAGAGGTAGCCATCGCCAGTTTAAGCACCCGAACAAATCTGGAGCTGTTACAGTTTCAGGTAAACCGAGTGTAGATGTACCGCCCGGTACGCTGAATAGTATCTTGAAACAGGCTGACTTAAAATAGTTGAGAGGAAAAGGATTATGAAATATGCCGTGATTGTTGAGGAAGGTGAGAATAGTTTCGGGGCGCATGTGCCGGATTTGCCGGGCTGCGTTGCCGTAGCAGAGACGAGAGCAGAAGTCCTGAAATTAATCCAAGAGGCAATCGAATTTCATATTGAAGGATTGCGCGAAGACGGGCAGTCAATTCCTGAGCCATCTTCTAGTATTGAATACGTCGAGATACGCGCCGCGTAACAATTCACCCAACCGGAGCGCGCACAGCGCGGCTTTCATCTGCGAGAATTCAGTGGTCATTATCGCTCGTGCCGCCGGTTAATTAGGGGGTTTAGAAGTTAAAGAAGCCGCATCCACACGATGAGCGTGGATGCGGCTTCTCTCTGTAACACGCGTTGTTGCGCTCAACGGACGCCGGGGGCGGGTTTGCGCGGGAGGCGTTCGTCGCGGGTGGCGGTCTGGTAGATGAAGGCGGCCATGATGGTCGCGGCCTGTTTGAGGTCGTCGGGCTGGATGCGGTCGAA
>JBAVPI010000028.1:0-2408 GCA_049692915.1 Pyrinomonadaceae bacterium | reverse complement strand
CAGGAACTCGGCGTTAATGAGATTGCGCTTCAGCGATCTGCTGCACTAGAAGCAATAGAGACGTTGAAAGGCTCTCAAGTAGCTATTTTTGGAGGCGATGTGCTTCGTGTGTCGAATGATCGTCCGTCATATACTGGTGATAGTTGGTATTGCGAACGACAAAACTCTGAGGCATTGAATGATTTTCTGAAGAGAAGTTGGGATGTCGCTGAACAATATATCCGAGCCTATCCTCAGTCGGAAGAGGGTAAGGTTTTATACACACTCGTTCTGTCCGAACTGGGTTTAGCTGGCAAATAGAATATGAAGGGACTATGTGCAGAGATAGTCGATCAGGCTAGTGCAGCCCGCTCGCGCGTTCAGCACGCCTCGCACAAACTCACTTCTTCCGCGCCGCCTTTTTCTTGCCACCCTGCCTTTTAGGTCTGCCTGCTGGACGCTCCTCAAAGTTCGTCACCTCACTGCCACACACAAATTTCTTTCCGCCGATCTCAATTGTATTGAGCCGCCCACGCGCGACTAGGTCGTAGATTGCTCCCGCGATACGCCTCTTACTCTCCGGTGACGACGAGCAAGGTCAGAGTGGTGGTCAACGGTGCGCTGGCGAGCCACAGCCGGATCACGGAAGTGGAGGCGTACACGGAAGGCGGGGTTGAGGGCGCGAGCGGAGTGCAGTGGCTGGTCTCTGACCAACTGGGCACGCCGAGGATGGTGATTGATCAGAGCGGTTCTCTGAGTGGCGTGAAGCGGCATGACTATTTACCATTCGGGGAGGAAATAGGCGCGGGTGTTGGCGGACGCACGACGGCACAAGGATATTCGCAGCCGGACGGCACGCGTCAGCACTTTATTGGTAGCGAGCACGACGGTGAAACTGGACTTGATTTCATGCAGGCTCGATATAACTCGTCGATACAGGGACGATTTACGAGCGTTGACCCTCTACCTTCAAGCGGAATGTTAGCAATTCCCCAAAGCTTAAATCGCTATGCCTATGTTCACAATAATCCACTGCGTTTAATCGACCCAACTGGATTAATAGCCCAAGAACCGGCATCGAAAGGTTCATGTGGTGCTGCGACAAATGTTCCGTGCACCGCTGACGATCAAATAGTACAAATCGATACCAACCTGATTATCGGCATCCCTCTAAGTGCAAGCGTCGTAACTTCCTCAGCAGTAATTCCAATGCCCGCGCTATCAACGGCAGCCGAGGTTGGTGCTGGGGTAGGTGCCCCCGAAGCACTAATGGCCTGCGGAGGCTTGGTGATCTGTTGGGGACTTTATGATGTAATGGCACATCCGCGACAGGCACCATATCGGCACCGTGATGGTTCGCTTTCAAGTACAGCGGGTACGCAAGCACTTCCGTTGGACGTTACGTCTCTTCACTTCCCGGTGTTCACTCTACCTGCGCCTCCGGGCGTTGGTCCAAACATCTATATTAAGACGCCAGGGTTACCTACGGAGGCGGACGGTTTCACACCAAAAAAGAAGTGGGATGGGAAGTTAGTACCATCTCCTAATGGTGGCGGCTACGGGGTTCCAGACAACAGAGGTAATGTCTGGGTACCAACCGGAGAAGGTCCCACAGCTCATGGCGGGCCGCATTGGGATGTACAAAAACCCGATGGCACTCATGTTAATGTTTATCCGGGTGGAAAAACTAGGTGATGAATTTGGAGATGACTGAAATGAAAAACATTCAAGTTATCGATGACGCACTGAATTGCACATACAGCATCTTTGCAGCAGAGGACAACGAATTCGAGATACTCTTCCCTGACGGAACGGATATTGAATTTAATGATGATTTATTCAGCCGTGTGGGTGAAGTCAAGGCATCTGAAGTGCTCGGCAAAGTATGGAAAAGACCGGTTGATAAAAAATCTCTGGTCGGTATCCATGGCACGCTGTTTTATGGGATGTCCTACAGGAAAAAGTATTACCCTACCAAGCGCGATTCTGAAATGAAGGTAGTCCTTTAGACCTCATGTGGTCGGCGATGTGGAAGAAGGTGACGTTCGCGGCGCTGAGCACGAGCAAGATCAGAGTGCAAATCAACGAAGCTTTGGCGAGCCATAGCTGGATCACGGAAGTGGAGGCGTACACGGAAGGCGGGGTTGAGAGCGCGAGCGGAGTGCAGTGGCTGGTCTCTGATCAACTGGGCACGTCGAGGATGGTGGTTGATCAGAGTGGCTCACTTTCAAGCGTGAAGCGGCATGACTATTTACCATTCGGCGAGGAAGTGGGCGCGGGCGTCGGCGGACGCACGACTGGGCAAGGATATAGTATCGACGACCGGATAAGACAACGCTTTACTTCTAAGGATCGCGACGATGAGACGGGACTGGATTACTTCGAGGCTCGTTATTATTCGCCAAAGATGGGACGCTTTACGAGCCCTG